>DATKVT010000171.1 GCA_035529935.1 Williamwhitmania sp.
ATATTCCACCAGGAGGGTTCGTGGGCGGAGGTTGTTTCTGGCTTTGAGTATGATAAGGCATTAAGTAATGGTGTGAAGGGTGAAAATATCATCTTCAACGGACCTGGAAAAAGTTTTGCTGACTTAGAGAAGGCAGTAAGGAATGGTTCATTTATTCACATCGACAATATGGATGAGCTGTTCATGCTGTCCGATGTTTGCCAGCGAAAGAGCCTTGAAGCTCGCGTAGCCATTAGGGTTAACATGGATGTTGGCGTTTATCCAAAATGGGATAGGTTCGGGTTGAACTACGAAAACGGGGAAGCTTGGGATGCGCTCAATCGCATCATGAATAACCCCCAGTTAAAGCTAATGGGGCTACACACCCACATTGGCACCTATATAATGACTGCTGATATATACCGAATTGCAGCAACTAAAATGGCTGACTTGGCAGTTAACATCGCTCAGAAGTTTGACCATTACATCTCCTACATCGACATGGGAGGTGGGTTTGCATCGAAAAATACATTACGAGGGGCTTACCTCTCTGGCGAGGATACAACTCCATCGTTTGATGAGTATGCTGAGGCAATATCCTCTGCAATTCTCAACTCCCAAATTAGACCCGATAAACTGCCCACGCTTATTCTTGAAACGGGACGCGCGCTTATCGATAATGCTGGACACATTGCAGGAACAGTGCAGGCCAACAAGCGACTTTCGGATGGCAGAAGGGCAACTATTGTGGATGTTGGGGTAAATCTTCTCTTTACATCATTTTGGTATGACCATAAAATTCAACCCGTGAAGAATCACTCTGGGGTAGTTGAGGAAACAACTATTTACGGTCCGCTTTGTATGAACATAGATGTTCTGAGGCCTTCCATGATGTTCCCTTCGCTGAAACGGGGCGATAGGTTTGTAATTTCCCGAACCGGTGCCTACAACAATACCCAGTGGCTGCAATTTATTACAACCAGACCCAATGTTGTACTGATAGACCAGGATAGGGAGGTTCATGTAATCAGGAAGGCTGAAACGCTTGAAGATGTAACGGCAAACGAGGCTATACCTGCCCATTTGGCGAAACCGGAATAATTTTGGTAACTGCAAACCTTGCGGTGCCTAAACGTGAAGCTTACTACTCTTCTCTTCGTTAAAAATTACTATACCTGCCACACTATGTTGAAGAATGGTTTAATACTTACCTCAATTCAGGGAGCAGCACGAAGCTACTCCCAAATATTCTTTTCGGAGAATTACTGGTTTGCCATTCCACTTTTTGCGGTCTCCTTTCTCGATGTTACTGCAGGTTTGTGCGGGTTGCTTTCGGTGATGACAGCAAATACTGCTGCGTCGCTGCTTAAGTTTGACAAGCAGACAATTGTAAAGGGGCTCTATGGCTTCAACAGTCTTTTGGTTGGGTTAGGATTGGGCTACCACTATGAGTTGACCTTGGTAATCTTCGTAATGGCAATCTTCGCCGGATTCTTAACATTGCTCATCACCATTGCATTTCAGGGAATCTTAGGGAAATACTACCTACCCTACCTTTCAATTCCTTTTGTATTTAGCATATGGCTTGTGCTTAGTGCTGGATGGATG
This sequence comes from Williamwhitmania sp., assembly GCA_035529935.1. Classification (NCBI taxonomy): domain Bacteria; kingdom Pseudomonadati; phylum Bacteroidota; class Bacteroidia; order Bacteroidales; family Williamwhitmaniaceae; genus Williamwhitmania; species Williamwhitmania sp. The sequence continues at coordinate 1,588 of DATKVT010000171.1, forward strand.
GCAAAAGGTGTTGAGACTAACCAGAGCGGAGTTTATGTTCTTAACAGGCTGTTTAGCATTGGCGGTAATCCCTTTATTGTAATCCATCAGTGGTGGATCGATAATATTTCGTCAGGCTTTCTGAACAGCTACTTTCTTTCACTGGGAGCAATATTTTTTCAGTTTAATGTTATTGCTGGCCTTGTGGTGGCAGTTGCATTGCTGTTCTACTCCAGAATTGCCTTTATTCTTTCCTTGTTGGGCTATACCGTTGCCTATTTTGCCTACGCCTTCTTTGATATGGACATGACCCAGCTGGGTTACAGCTTTATTGGGTTTAACTTTATTCTAGGAGCTATTGCCATTGGTGGCTATTTCTACATCCCTTCGAGACAATCGTTCTTTTGGGCTTTTGCTATTACGCCTATTATAGCCCTTGCTACGGCAGGGTTGTATGGAATGCTTTCTCCTTTGAAACTTGCCTTGGTTTCGCTACCATTTAATCTGGTGCTGCTTACATTCATCTACTCCTTTAGGTTTAGAACAGCTTATGGAAAGTTTATTGAGGTTCCAATTCAGGAGGGTACCCCGGAGAAGAATCTATACTCATACCAAAGTTTTTCCAAACGATTTCCAAACTACGGATGGGTGCCAATTAAGCTGCCTTTCTTTGGTGAATGGTATGTAAATCAAGGGCACAACGGGGAATATACACACCAAGGTGAGTGGGCCAATGCTTGGGACTTTGTAAGCGTTAATAGCGATTTGGTCCAGTATAGGAATGAGGGGGATGAACTAACGGATTACTACTGTTTTGGTCAGAAGTTAATTGCTCCGGCCGATGGACAGGTGATAGTTGTGGAGGATGGCATTGCCGATAACGTAGTTGGCGAGGTTAATACCGTTAGAAACTGGGGAAATACGGTTGTAATTAAGCATGCTGAAGGGCTATACTCCAAACTTAGCCACCTCCAACGGGGATCTATTTCTGTTAAGGTGGGCGATAACCTTCGCTATGGACAAGAAGTTGGACGGGTTGGGAATTCTGGGCGTTCCCCATTTCCTCACCTCCATTTTCAGCTTCAGGCAACGCCCTATATTGGCTCAAAAACTATAAAGTATCCTCTTTTTGCCTATTTGGAGGATGGCAATAAAATTAGGACATACAGCAATCCGACCAATGGACAAAGGGTAAGGTCAATAGAGGAGGATGCTTTGCTGAAAAAGGCTTTCAACCTGATGCCCGGAAAGGTGATGACGTGGAGTGTTAAGGGCGCAAAAGGTGTCGACCATGTTACCTGGGAGGTGCTAACCAATTCTTACAATAAGTCGTACATACACTGTAATTCCACAAATGCCAAAGCTTACTTCCAGAATGATGGTGTTTACTTCTACTTTACCCACTTTGAGGGAGATAGAGGATCGTTGCTCTTCTCATTTTACCAGGCTGCATTTAGAATACCTCTTGTGCAAGTAGATGGGTATGTTTCAACTGACTTATTGCCCGTGAATAGAACATTTGGAGGAGTTCGACTTTTCTTGCACGACTTCACCGCGCCCTTCTACCTCTACCTGAAAACACACTTTGAGGTTAGCATGGAAAGAAGTGGGTCGGAGTTTGACGTGGATAGTTTTACCTATAATTCTTTGCTTACCGGCTACTCGTTTAACCAACTAATTTGGACCAGGTGGTTCGTGATAGAGGTGGACAAGAACAGCCGTTTGACACTTGCCGATCAGACAAAAAAATTTGAAGCCGTATGCGAAAATACTTAACAACAACAGCTTTGCTGCTGACGTTTTCAGTGACCGTGTTTGCTCAAAACGATTTTATAACGCTCGATAAGCAGTCGTACGATTGCTATTTGAGAGGGGATTATAAGAACCTCAAGAAGGTGGGCAATGAGTTGCTCGCCAAGGGAATCGACTACTACTACCTGCGGATGCGATTGGGGATTCTTGCCTATAATAACCAGCGCTATCCCAGCGCGGTGAACCATTTTAAGAGGGCTCTCGATTTGAGTCTAATGGATACCATTTCACGGGAGTACATATACTACAGCTACCTCTTCTCCGGGAGAGATGCCGACGCCAACCTCTACCTTGAGTCGATACCATGGGAGAAGAGAAACACTACCTTACAATCGATTGCTAAGCCTGGCCTCGTTGATCTGTTTGCCAGTGGTTCCATCACTGCTTACAATGGAACGAGCTACATTCCCAGTATTGTGAGTAATCAATACTATGAGGATGTAAAGGATGGATTGGGGTTTAGCGCTGGGTTGGCAAGCTATTTTTCTAGCCGTCTCAAGGCCGACTTTGTATACTCCCGCTATCAGAAAAGCGGAACGGTGTACTCTAGTCAAAGTCCCACTGGGAGAAACCTTGACTTTGTGCAGAATCAGGTGTATGCTAAGCTAACCGAGTATCTCTTTCCCGGCTGGGCAATTTCTGGATTTGGCCATCTTGCACTTTACTCCGACGGCAGTACTGTTTCGCAACAAGGGAATGGTAGGTCGTCGAAGCAAACTAAGACGGAGTATATTGGTGGTGTTGGTCTTTCGAAAAGTGGTTGGAAGGTGAGAGGCGGTGCAAATGTCTCCTTCAGCAACTTTAGTGGCTCAAGTCAAACAAGAGGTGAAGGGTATTTAACCTATCTGCCATTCGGGAATCTCAACCTCTACCTCACCTCTGGAGGAATGTATCAAACCGATAAGCACTGGGGAAACTCGTATCAGGTAAATCAGGAGGTTGGGTTTAAAGTTTTCAAATTTCTGTGGATGGAGCTTGGCGTTGTTGGTGGCGATGCATTTCTCTATGCCCGCAATCAGGGACTGGCCATGAACAACTCATTCCAGGTGCCTACTACAACGGCATACAGCAACCTTATTGTTTTGCTTGGGAAGCATGTTAGCGTTAACCTATCACCATACTACAGCGAAAACAATCTCTATTTGTGGGATTTTGACACCTACTCTAAAACCAACAGACAGGCTGTTAATGCATTTGGATGTTCATTTAAGTTAACTTATAAAATCAGGTAATCATGAAAAAATATTTAGTATTAGTAGCGCTGGTTCTTTCGGCCCTGGTGTCGAGTGCGCAGGACAATTCGAAGTTAATTGCTGCGTTTGGCGACAGCTATGCCAAGGAAAAGCAGGGCAAGTATTCCGAGGCCGCTTCCGCATTGAAGGCATACTACGATGCATCCTCCTATGAAATTAACCTCCGGCTGGGTTGGCTTACATACCTACAGGGACAGTTTTCCGAATCGTTGGGGTATTACAATAAGGCCATTGAGCTGATGCCTTACGCCATTGAGCCCAAGCTGGGCGTTGTGCTGCCAGCATCGGCCTTGGGAAATTGGGATTTGGTGACGTCGACCTACAACAAAATACTCTCCATTGATCCCAACAACACCCTTGTTCTTTACCGAATGGGGTACATTTTCTACGAAAAAAAGGATTACGGTCAGGCCTACCAATACTTTGAAAAGGTGGTTAACCTTTACCCATTCGACCACGATAGCGTGCTTATGCTGGCTTGGACGAATCTTAAGATGGGTAAGACTCGGGAGGCAAAGATTCTTTTCAATAAGGCCTTGCTCTACAACCCAGGAGATGCCTCTGCAATGGAGGGACTTAAGCTTATAAAGTAATTCTCACACTAATTCTTAAGCAGCGAATGGCCCAATTAGGGCCATTCGCTGCTTAGTTTTTACCCCTTGCATACAGGCTATATTACTCTTGCTTTTCGTCAGAAACCTTGGTTGCAAATAGCCTCGTTGCGGCCTAACGTTGGTGTCACAGTATATGGTGGGAAAACTTTAGTGTGCCATAGGTGCTAAATAATCTTCTGACATTTTTCCCTAAATGCCAAGCGTTGTTCCGAGCGCATACATCTATCTCTTCCCGTAAATCATCCATCCATCGTTTGCCCATATCCAAAAATTCTTTACATTGCCTTCTGCCGGCTTCGCCGCGGTCGGTTTATTTAACGTCTTATCTTTCTGCCATGAACGTTGATATCCGCCCCGAGACGGCATCCGATTATCACTCCATTCGTGAGGTGGACGATTTAGCCTTTGAGCAACCCAACGAAGGGCTTCTTGTGGTAAAACTTCGTATGAATCCCTCGTTTTCGCCAAAACTTTCACTCGTTGCACAAATAGAGGAAAAAACCGTAGGACATATTCTACTCTTTCCAATTACAATTGTGGACCGTAAGCATAACCACACCTCTCTGGCTCTTGCTCCAGTGGCGGTGATTCCCGAAATGCAGAATTGTGGCATTGGAAGCACGCTCATTCGTGCTGGACTAACGGCAGCAACAGCGGAAGGTTATTCTTCGGTTATCGTTCTTGGTCACCCCGATTTTTATCCGCGCTTTGGTTTTAAACCTGCAAGTCGCTGGAATATTTTTCCATCCTTTATTATTCCCGATGAGGTGTTTATGGCCATGGAGCTGGTCAAGGGTGGCCTGTCTGGTGTGTCGGGAAAGGTGGAGTATCCACCCGAATTTGATGAGGTAGATTAATCGGTTGGAGATGTTTGCTATGCCTTCTACACCATCATCTACCGACCTACTCATTGCCGAAAATTTATTCTGCTTTTGGGAATTGGTGGGACGTTGCTCTAAAACGCTGCAGGAAGAGCAGGGCTATAGCTTCATTAACCTTTCGCAGTCCGACTGGCCCTGTCGCATATTCCGTTTGCAGCAGAACATCGGAGTTGAGTTCGTTTCGAAAATGGTAGAGAAGATGCGAACTGGAGAACTACCACACCGCATTACCCTTTCCGAATACGATGCTGCCATTCCGCTGCTGGAGGATGCTGGTCTTGTGCAGGTGTTTTCGCAGAAGGGGATGGCAATTCAGCTGAATGATGCTCAACTTCAAGAGCCATCTAACATTGAATTTATTCAGGTGAAAACGCAGGTGGATGCGGCTCGTTTTGCCATGGTGGCCTCAGCCTCTTTTGGGTATTGGGTTGCGCCAATGATGATAGGTTCGCTGGTTGGGCAAAGCAGTGTTGTTATGCTTCTAGGACTGGTTGATGGTTCTGAGACCTGCTGTGGTCTTGCCTTTTTCGACTCAAGCGGTCATGCCGGTCTGCACATGATAGGCACGATGCCCGAATACCGTGGTCGTGGGTTCGCTAGGATTATTACTCAAAGGTTGATGGCGGAGTGCCAACAGAGAGAAGTGTCTCTCTGTGTGCTGCATGCCTCGCCAGCAGGAGCAATAGTTTATGAGAGGCTTGGATTTGAAACCTACGGAAAAATTGTAACTTATGCGGCGTTGGGTAATAAGTAAATTAAACCTACTACAATGAACCGAAATATCTTGGCAGCAATGATGGTGATAGCCGTGGCGGCTTGCAGTCGCAGCGACCACTTTCGCCTCAGCGGAACGGTTACGGGTATCGATACCGGTATGGTGGTGCTCAGCCGCTTCGATGGTAGCAGCATGGTGCCAGTGGATAGCACGCAGCTAAAGCATGGACAGTTTTCCTTTTTGGGAAGAGTTGACTTGCCTGAGCTCTATTCAATTTCCATAGCATCGAAGTACCGGACGTTACCTCTATTTGTGGAGAACGCCGATATCACCATTCACACCCAATTCGATAGCTTGTCGCGGGCTGTTGTATCGGAATCGAAGAGCAACAAGGTGTATGCTAAGTTTGTGGCAATGAAGAGTCGATTTGCCGACCGCTTCTACCTGCTACAGCAGCAGCTCACGGTTGCCATTCGTGATAACGACAACACACGCGAGGCCGATATCAACAGGGAGATGGAGCGGATACGCCGTAAATATCCGGTTGCAGTGGATAGCTTTGTGGTTGCCAACCGTGGTAGCTCAGTTGCTGCCTACGTTTTGCTTACCGAGCGTTCCCGAGGTTTGTCATCGGCCAAGATGGAAGAGTTGGTTGGAAAATTGCGCTCGTCCATTCGTTCCTCAGTGTATGTGGTGGCCTTACGGAAGTTAATTACCGACATGCAAATGGTTGAGGTGGGAGGGGATGCTCCGGACTTTGCCCTGCCCGACAGCAGCGGACAGCCTATTTCCCTTTCGTCGTTTCGGGGAAAGGTGGTGCTACTAGACTTCTGGGCATCGTGGTGCGGACCTTGCCGCATGGAAAATCCAAATTTATTGAAGTGCTATGAGCGTTTTCATCCCGAAGGATTTGAGGTGTTAGGCGTTTCCATCGACGACAACCGTGAGGGCTGGATACGGGCCGTTAAGAGCGATAGCCTTCCTTGGACAAACCTTTGTGACCTAAAGGCGTGGAATGGTCCCGTAGCGCGCCGCTACATGCTCATCTCCGTTCCTCATAACCTGCTGCTAGACCGTAATGGACGGGTGGTTGCCACCGATTTGTATGGCTCCAGCCTCTTGCGAGAAGTGGGTAAAGCGATAAGGTAGTAAAGCAATATGAATTAATTTCTACTAGGGAATGTATGTTACGCTCAGTTAAGAGACGAATTTCCCCGTCATTTATGGCGGGGTCCGCCATGCCGAGAGTTAAGTCAGCGGTGCACGCTCCTCCTCCTTTCAAAGAGCTGAAACGGCAATGCACCGTAATAACCGAAAGGCATTAACGGCTCCATCATTCTCAAAACCTGTCCGCCTACTAGCGGATTATCTCTTAGCGCCTTAATGGGCTTTGTCTGAGTGGGTAAAAGGAAAGAGCCACTTTGAGCGGCTCTATATAATTGTGTCAAAATTTTATATGTTAGCCCAAATTCCTTCTTTGGCAACTAGCTGCGAAACCATCTCCTCTGGGGTAGCAGGATGGTAGCCGAACTGCTGCTCAAACTTTTCGCTGTTGAAGAGGTAGTCGCGGTCGTACTGGTAAACCATCTCCTTAAACTCACCAATAACTGGCACAAAGAGTCCGGCAAGGCTCATCATCCATTTGGGTAGCACGCTATACCTAGGTTTCACGTTCATCTCTTGAGCTATTAGTTCCACCCACTGCTTGCCAGTAAGGTGAACCCTGCTGGTGGGCAGATGCCACACTTGTCCATAGGCATCGGGTGTATTGCCAAGCATGGCCGTCCCTTGGCAGCATCCACCGAGTAGGTGTAGTTGTGCAGCTTATTAGCGTTGGCAAAAAGGTTTGCCTTTTTACCCTTAGCTAGGTTTTTGTAGACCATCTCCACCAGAACGCTGTTCTTTGGGCTGAAAAAGTCTGCAGCACGGGCAATAACGGCGTTGAGTCTTCCGGCGGCAACCTCATCTAATATCATTTGGGCAATTTTCGCCCTTACCTCTCCCTTTTTGCTGGTAGGTCGTACGGGCGTTTGCTCCGTTATGTTGCTCAGGTAGTCGCGGTCGTACATGTAGATGTTGTCGAAGAATACTAGTCGTGCATTGTTGGTTACACAGGCATCAATTGTATTCCGCATAAAGGTGGGCCACTTTTGTTGCCATACCTTGGCGCTGTATTCAAACCCTATGGTAATGTAGACAACTTTAGAACCCTCCACGGCCTTCATTATCTGAGCGCGATCCGTAAGGTCGGCTGGGAATAGCTGGTCAGTGGGGTTTACGCTTTTTGGATTTCTACTCACCAGTCGTATGCTGCTGGTGTAGTGGGTGAGCTCCCGGGCTAGCTCTGTGCCAATGGCTCCGTTTGCTCCTAAAATAGTTTGCATGGCAATACGTTTTTAACATAAAACAGCCATTGCCACTGAAAGTTTTATGGGAACTAGTAAGAAAATATAAAGTTTATGTGAAGCATTTGGAACTGCTCGCTATTGCTAGAACTTCATCTTGTATTTGGTTGTTTCCTTGCCTAGCGAAATGCGCTTGAGCCTGCTGCGAATCATGTTCTTCCTAACGGGTGCAATCTTATCCACGTAGAGAATACCATCGAGGTGGTCGTACTCGTGTTGAATAACGCGGGCAGTCTCGCCACTATACGTGGTCTCCTGCGATTCAAGATTGCGGTTAAGGTAACGAATGGTAATGGAGATGGGGCGTTCCACCACCTCGCTCAGCGAAGGGATGCTGAGGCAGCCTTCGTAGTCGCTCCACATTTCCTCCGAGTGCCAAAGAATCTCTGGGTTGATAAAGGTTTCAATAATTCCCTCATCACCAATGAATAGGTCAGCCATTTCCCTGTCGTCGGGGTCATAAACTTGCTTGGTGTCCACTATAAATAGGCGAAGATCAAAACCAACTTGAGGGGCAGCAAGCCCCATCCCGTGTGCATGGTAGAGGGTTTCCCACATGTTTGTTACCAGTTCTTGTACTTCGTTGTTATTCTCCGCAATTTCTTTACACTCCTTGCGTAATATGCTTTGCCCATAGGCCACTACTGGTAGTATCATCGTTGCTTGAAAAAAATATTAACAATCTGATTAAAGGTGCCATATAGAGATTGGCCTCTATGCGTTGAACCCAATAATGGCGCCATTGTTTAAAATAATTTGCAAAAATAACCTTTTGGTATATAATTTGATAGAATAGTTGCGTTTTAATGTTGATTATTTCACGGTCAACTTAGAATACCAATCTAAACCTTGACACTATGAGACTCCTTATTCTTCCCATATTACTGGTAGCACTGTTTACCAGCTGTCAGAAAGAAGGTAACGATAGTTTATCTCCTGTAAGTGGAAAACTCCAGAAGATTTCGGAGAAAGACACCAGTAAGAGCGGCGCCATTGCCGACAGCATTGGCAACAGCACAATCATCAGCTACTCCTACGACGCCGCATCACAAAAGCTAACCATAACCCACCAGAACGCTTGCTTCAGCTGCTCGTGCGATTCCATTCGCTGCCATGTTACTAATAGCGGCAACAGCATTATGGTGGAGGAGCGCGAGTATAACGGCAACTCCTCGTGCCTTTGCCTATACGATCTTAAGGTGGAGGTTGATGGCGTTACCCCCGACGTTTACCTGCTCCACGTTATTGAACCCCACTTGGGCGAACAGGCTCCTATCCGGCTCAACCTCGACCTAGCCCACGCCCCCAAGGGCACGCTCTACTTCCCCCGTCCCGATTTTCCGTGGGGACTGGTGAGGTAGCAATTGTCCCCTGTTTTTACCTTACAAATTGTTAATTGAGTTCAGCCGTTCTGCCCTTGAAATGAAATTTTGGTGGTGGATTGTTTGAGTTTGTATTTTGTTTGATAAAAACGGATTAACTCAAGGAAAAGGTGAAGGTTTGTGTTACTTTGAGTGCTAACAAAGTATTTGCGTAGCGTTCACCACCACAACCGCACGATACGTCCTTGTCGCGTAGGCCGGGGCTGCTGCTGCAGGAACCTCCCGAGAATTCAGCATTCTTCTTAAAAAGCAACCTGATGGACATGGCGGCAAATACAATTGCAACCAACGCTATAGCGAGAACTAATGTGGGTTCTTGAATAACTTCCTGCAATTAAACAAGTCATTGCTAAAGTGCTGAAAATCTCGTAACTTGAGCAAAATCTTAATATGAAGCACCACGATAAGACTAAGGACGAACTCATGAATGAGTTGCTGGAGGTGCAACAAAAGTACAACTCCTTAAAGGAATTATACGATACTGAAATCATCGAACTCAACCAGGCCGAACAAGTATTAAAGAATAGCGAAGAGCGCCTCTCGCTCGTGTTCAACAATACCTCCGATATGCTTGTGTTGATGGAGGTGGAACCGGATAAAAAATTACGTATAACTGCCGTTAACCGCAGTTACCTTGAATCAATAAAACAACTTATCTCCAAAGATGATCTTAGCATCAACGATATTGTAGGAAAATACCGGGACGAAGCTTTAATTGCATTAGGCTTCTCTAAGGAAAATCTCGATGCTGAATTACAGTATTTTCTTCGAGTAATTGCAAGTGGTACCCCATTACAATTCGAACAAACAGTTCCATTGGGGACAAGTAATATTTATTTGGAGTCAAATATTGTTCCCGTAACAAATACCGCAGGCCGATGTACGCATTTGCTGTATTCTGTAAGGGATATTTCCGAGCGTAAATCAGCAGAAATGAAATTAAAAGAAAGCGAAGGGAAATATAGAACTTTGTTTGAGAATATCCCTATCGGAATTGGTATCACGGATTTGACAGGTAAACTTGTTACCTTTAATGACTCGATACTTGAACCCGGCAGCTATTCTCGTGATGATTTGATCAGAATCGGAAGTGTAGAGAATCTTTATTATAATTTGTCTGACAGGGGAGCACTTATTCCTTTATTGAAAGAAAAAGGAACCATTACTCATCGCCCAATAAAGTTTAAATGCAAAGACGGCTCTCCTTACGATACGCTGTTAACACTAACAATAATCCATATTAATGATCAACCCATGATCCAAGCGGTAATAGAAGATATTACCGAACGCAAGCGTGTCGAAGAATCTCTTAGATTTTTCCGGGTGATGCTTGATAAGTCGAATGATGCAATTGAAGTGATTGATGTAGAAACAGCCCGATTTATCGATGTGAATGAACGGGCATGTGCTGATCTTGGATATAGCCGGGATGAGCTTTTAAGCATGAAAATATTTGATATCGATTCTGGCCTAACACCCGATGTTTTTCATTCAATAAAGGATGGATTTCAACTATCTAATTCAACAATTATTGAAGCTTTGCATCGACGCAAGGACGGCTCTATCTTCCCGGTTGAGGTGAATATTGCTGTAGTGAAACTTGAAAAAATGTATTTGATTGCCGTCGTACGCGATATTACTGAACGGAAGAATACAGAGGCAGCTCTACGTGAAAGCGAAGCTCGATTTCGTTTGCTTTTTGAAATAAGTGCAGATGGCATCAGTATCGTAGATACTGAGACAAAGACTTTCATATATACAAATCCGGCTGTGTGTAGAATGCTTGGATACACTGAAGCGGAATTGAAATCGATGAGCATAACTGATATTCACCCAAAACAGGATTTGCCGTGGATAATTAGAGAGTTAGAATCAATGGACAAGGGAGAGAAATCCCATGTGCTTGAAATTCCGTGTCAAAGGAAAAACGGCAGCATTATAGACACAGAAATCACTTCTACAATAGCTAAGATTGGTGGCAGAATCTGCAAAATTGGTATTCACCGAGATATAACGGAAAAGAAACTTGCAGAAAATAAATTAAGGAAAAGCGAAGAGCAGCTAAAAGAAGCGCAGCTTGTGGGCCTCTTTGGTAGCTGGGAGCTGGACGTTGCCAACAACAGGATTGCGATGTCGGATGAAATGTATAAGATCTTCGACCTAATTAGCCGCTCAGTTGACGTCACAATGGAAACTCTTTTAGGAACCCCAATTCCGGAAGACCGCAAAATGGTTCGAGAGCTTGTTATGAAGTCACTTGAAACACGTGAAGGGGTTGACTTCGATTTTCGCACCATGACGTCCAACGGGGAAATACGCTGGATTCATGAAAGAAGTACGGTGGAGGTGGACAGCAAAGGAAATCCGAAGCGCGTTTTTGGTACGTGCCAGGATATTACAGAACGTAAACTGTTTGAACTAAAACTTCAAGAGAGTGAAGAGCGATTTAGGTCTGTTGCAAAATCGGCTAATGATGCTATTGTTACGACTGATAGCCATGGAATAATTTTAGATTGGAACAAAGGAGCAGAAAAAATATTTGGCTATACTGAGGCAGAGGTAACGGGTAAAGATTTAAATATAATATTGCCCCAAAGTTATATTGCAGCGCACAACCATGGCATGAAACGAATAGAACAAGGCGGCGAACACCATGTTCTGGGAAGAACCATGGTGTTAAAAGGCGTGCATAAAAACGGAAAAGAATTCCCACTGGAATTATCGTTAGCAGAATGGGAAACTTCTAAAGGAAAGTTTTTTACAGGAATTATTCGTGATATAACCGAACGAAAGAGAATAGAAGAAGCACTTCTTCGCATAAATACGGCAGTGGAAAGCACAGGTGAAGCCATTTGCATGTCCGATCCCCAGGGCTATCACTTCTATCACAACAAAGCATACTCCGAAATTTTTGAGTACACGGTTGAGGAGATTCAAGCAGCAGGCGGAGGCACTGCGGTTTATGAGAACAAGGATGTTGGCCGAAAAGTATTCGACACAATCATGGGTGGTGGAACATGGAATGGTGAAGTGGAGATGGTATCAAAGAGCGGGCGAAAATTCACTGTATTACTGCATGCCGATTCAATAAAGGATGAGAATGGGATAATTGTTGGACTTGTTGGGATTCACACGGATATGACCGAACGCAAACTTGCTGAACTGAAACTTAAAGAAAGCGAAGAACGGCTGAGTGAAATTAACAAGACCGATTTTGTGTGGGAGGTAGACGAGAAGGGGGTTTATACCTATACCTCGCAGACTGGCATTGACCTTTTTGGGTCATCGACGGATGAAATCGTTGGGAAAACGCCGTTCGATTTTATGACGCCAGATGATAGAGCAAGAATTGCATCAATATTTTCCGAAATTGTAGCAAATAGGGCACCCATAAAGGACTTAGAGAATTGGAATGTTAAGAAGAATGGCGAGTTATGCTGTCTCCTCACTAATGGCTTGCCCATTTTGGACAAAGATGGGAATCTCAAGGGTTACAGAGGTGTGGATAAAGATATTACCGAACGCAAGCGGGCTGAGGATGCATTACGGGAAAGCGAAGAAAATTTTCGATCAATGTTTGAAAATAATTCCGCTGCCATGATTATTGCAGAACCGGACACAACAGTATCAATTATTAACGATGAATTTTGTAAACTTAGTGGTTATAGTAAGCAAGAAGTTATTGGAACGAGCTGGACAGTTCATATCCCACCGGAAGATCGTGAACGCTTGGAAGAATATAACCGCAGAAGAATGATAAATGCGAATGATGTACCTAATAAATATGAATTTTCGATCTATAATAAAAAAGGTGAAATAAGACATGCTCTAATGTCCGTCGCTTTATTAAGAAATAATAAAACATTAGCATCATTTATTGACATCACCGAACGCAAACATGCTGAAGAAGTGCTAATAGAAAGCGAAAGAAGGACGAGAGCGCTGCTGGATGCAAACCCCGATATGATATTCCGAGTGAACCGGGAGGGAACATTTCTGGATTACAAAGCCGATAGTTCCGAACTCTACGCACAAACCGAAACGTCAATCATCGGCAAAAAGAATCGAGACATCACTCCCCCTGAATTTGCAGATTTGATAGATCTGTATATTAAGCAAACCATAGATAGCGGAAAACTTCAGCAATTCGAATACCAGATGCTTACTCCGAAGCGCGGCTTGCGTAATTATGAAGCCCGTATGGTAGCCAGTGGCATAGACGAAGTTATTGCCGTAGTACGCGATGTAACCGAACGCAAGAAAGCCGAAGAAAAAATAAAAGAAAGCGAAGAAAAGTATCGCCTTTTAGCTGAGTCCTCACCTGAAATGATTTACTTCATTGATACGAAGGGGTATGTTACTTATGTAAATAAAGTTGCCGCTGAACAATTTCATGCACCGGCCCAAAAACTAATTGGGAAACACCTTACAGATATTTTTCCACCCGATTTGGCACAGCAGAATCTTGCGAATATTCAGAATGTTATTGCAACAAAAAGTACCTTCCAAAACGAAGTCGAAATAGTCTTTCCTACGGGAAGTAGATGGGTCGATGCACGGTTAGCTCCGGTTATTGATGAAAAAAATAACGTTATAGGAGTGTTAGGATTATCGTATGACATCACAGAGCGAAAAAGGGCTGAAGAAGAAATTCGCCTTAAAAACGAACAGTTGATAAAGCTTAATGCCGAAAAAGACAAATTCTTTTCCATAATGGCTCATGACCTGAAAAGCCCCTTCAGCTCCATCATGGGCTTTAGCGAAGTTCTCCTTAAACAGGTCATGGAAAAGAACTATCAGAGCGTGGAGCGGTATTCCGGCATCATCTATGAATCCTCTCAGCGAGCTGTGGACTTACTGACGAATTTGATGGAATGGTCACGTTCGCAAACGGGACGAATGGAGTTCAACCCCGAGTATTTTGAAATGGTGAAGTTGATAAATGAGGTGATACTTTTATTTGCTGGTGCTGCCAGTCAAAAATCCATTACCATCACTGAAGTTTTACCCGCTAATGCTCCAGTTTATGCAGATAAAAATATGATGAGCACAGTGCTGAGGAACCTAATTTCAAACGCCATAAAGTTTACTTACAAGGGCGGGGCGATTGTTGTTTCAACTGAGAACAAACAGGGAGCGCAGGTTATTGCTGTTCGCGACAATGGTGTGGGAATACCGAAAGACAGAATTGAAAAATTATTCCGAATCGACGAAAATTTCTCAACACTGGGCACAGAGAAGGAGAAAGGAACAGGGTTAGGGATGATTCTCTGTAAGGAGTTTGTCGAAAAGCACGGTGGGCAAATTTGGGTGGAAAGCGAGGAGGGGAAGGGTTCCATAATCTATTTTACCATTCCATCCGAATAAGATCAGCAATAAGTATTGAGGTTTATGACAACATAACTCAGGCACCAAAATGCGACAAATGTTGCCAGAATTATGTTTGTTGCTGAGAGCGTAGAATTATCAACCTCCTATAGACACATATTGCAACGGTTTACAGGCAAATTGTTACTCTTCCATTGTGTTTGCGCAACTTCCACCACCGCAACCACACGACAAACCTTTATCGCGTAAACCGGGGCTGCTGCTGCAGGAACCTCCCGAAAATTCAGCATTCTTCTTAAAAAGCAACCTGATGGACATGGCGGCAAATACAATTGCAACCAGTGCTATAGCGAGAACTAATACTTTTAACAGTGCCATAATAGTGTGTTTTGCTTAAGAAACCCGTTGGTAGGGAAAAAGTTCAGCACAAAATTGCCTTTTTGTATTTGCCAAAGGTGAGGCTATTCCTCCTCGTCGTCCAAAATGGAGCAGACCCCTCCACAGGTATCGCAACCCTCGGGCATGGGGAGGTTTTTGTTTTTCCTATATAGGAGGATCTCCTCGGTGCGAGCGCACTTAATGCCACGCTTCCGCATCTCCTTATTGTGCCCAACTTCGGTCTCAGGAAACTTCTTCTTTCGGAAAAATATGTTGAATCCTAGCCCGATAAACATCAAGGCTATTAGTACTACCGCAACGCCAATTAGCTTGAATACCTCCATTTGTTTTTTTTTGCAAAGGTAATAAGCCGAAGCAAAGATTGGAAACGATGTTTGTTAAAATGGTTAAAAGGTTGTGGTAGTGAAGCGTTTTACCCATATTATTGTTAAACAAAATCGTGTAACGTCGGTTTATGTAGTGGCAGCCGAAAACGGTTGCACTCTGGCTCAGAAAAAAATTGAAATCTAATTCTCAATGAAAAAATTCAGCAAAGAGGAGGTTCTCAACGACTTTTATATTGCCTGGCTAAGCCGGCAAGTCTCAATGCTTGGACGCAAGGAGGTGCTAACCGGTAAGGCAAAGTTCGGCATCTTTGGCGATGGTAAGGAGCTTGCACAGGTGGCTCTTACCAAGAGCTTTAACAACGGCGACTGGCGCTCGGGTTACTATCGCGATCAAACCTTTATGATGGCAGCTGGTATTTATACGGCGGAGGAGTTCTTTGCTCAGCTTTACGGCCAAACTGATGTAGAGCAAAACCCAGGTAATGCAGGTCGGGTGTTCAATAACCACTTTGCCACCCGTAGCCTTAACCCCGATGGGAGTTGGAAAAACTTGATGGCACAGAAAAATTCATCAGCCGATATTTCACCCACCGCTGGACAGATGGCCCGTTTGCTTGGGCTGGCCTATGCTTCAAAATTATACCGAAATTTGGAGGAGGTGAAGAGCCTTACCACCTTTTCGAACAAGGGGAACGAGGTAGCCTTTGGCACCATTGGCGATGCCAGCACCTCCGAGGGACATTTTTGGGAAACGATGAATGCGGCGTCGGTGCTGCAGGTTCCAATGGTAATGGCCGTGTGGGACGATGGTTACGGCATTTCGGTGTCGCGCGATTTCCAAACGGTGAAGAGCAGCATCTCGGAGGCGCTCAAGGGGTTTGAAAAGGGAAAGAACGATAGCAGCGGTCTACTCATCTATAAGGTGAAAGGTTGGGATTACCCCGAAATGGTTAAGGTTTTTGCTGAGGCGGTGGCAACGTCGCGCGAGCAGCACGTTCCGGTTCTGCTGCACGTGGTGGAGCTTACTCAGCCACAGGGTCACTCCACATCCGGTTCGCACGAGCGATACAAGAATAAGGAGCGGTTGGAATGGGAGGTGGAGTACGATTGCCTTGTTCAGTTTAGAATGTGGATTGAGACCGAAGGGTTGGCAACGGCTGCTGAAATCGACGATATTATTGCCAAAACAGAGAAGGAAGCCCGTGAGGCAAAGAATGCCGCATGGAAAAAGTATACGGAGCCCATTCAACGTGAGCGTGATGCGTTGGTAAAAATTATCGATAACCGCACATGCGTGTGCAAGCGCGACAAGTTCGACAAGGTGGGTACCCTCACTCAGGATTTAAAGCGAATTCAGTTTCCCATTCTAAAGGATAATATGAGTGCGGCCAAGCGTATTCTTCGGAATGTGTGCACCGACTGTTCCATTAGGGGGGCACTACAGCAGGACCTAAGCGTGTGGCTGAAAAAAAATGTGGAGGATGGCCGTAACCGTTATAGCACGCATCTCTACTGGGCTAACGACCGTTCTGCGCTGAAACAACCGGAGGTTAAACCGCTCTTTGTGGAGAGTTCTCCCATGGTAAATGGCCGTGAAATAATTCGCGACAACTATGAGGTGCTCTTTGCCAAGTATCCGCAGCTGGTGGTATTTGGCGAGGATGTGGGTAAAATTGGTGGGGTTAACCAAACCTACGAGGGGCTGCAATCCAAGTTTGGTGAGCTTCGAGTTACCGACACCGGTATTCGTGAGACCACCATTATAGGGCAAGGGATAGGATTGGCTCTTCGCGGCTTTCGGCCCATTGCCGAGATACAATATTTTGACTACCTTCTGTATGCCTTGCAAACGCTTAGCGATGACCTTGCTACGCTGCTGTGGCGAACCAGGGGTGGGCAGAAGGCTCCCCTCATAATCAGCACGCGTGGACACCGGCTGGAGGGCGTTTGGCATTCAGGTTCTCCTCTTAGCATGGTGATAAATTCCATTCGCGGTGTTTACGTTTGTGTGCCACGTAACATGACGCAGGCAGCCGGCTTCTACAACATGCTGCTACGTGCCGACGACCCTGCGTTGGTTATTGAGCCACTCAACGG
>DATKVT010000172.1 GCA_035529935.1 Williamwhitmania sp.
CTAAAGTTGTCACCAGCTAACATGTTGCTAATGCTCTCTTCAAATTTTGGAAGTAGGTAACCATGACCAAAAATGAAGGTCATAGGATTGGTATTATCAACGGTCTGGATAATCTCACCGTCAACTGTCAACTCGTAGGTAAGAGCAACTACCCTGTCTTTTGCAATATTCATCAGCTTATATTTTTGATACCTGTAAAAAAATTTTGTGCAAAGGAACAATTAATAATTCTATCTGCAAAATGATAGTTGGTTTAATTAAACAACTATCATTCAACAATATGAAAAGCGAATCCGATCATCATCCCTAATATTTTTGACAAAAGAAGGAAGTTGCTTAAAAGTTGAAGCCAATCTTCACCACAGGATTTGAGTAAGGTGAAACGGCAGGTGGATTTATACTCCAAAGAAATAGAATACTAACCGACGACCGCTCTCCTAGAGGCTGTACAAGACCAAAACCAGCCAAATAGTTTGAAATCCACATTCGACCATTTTCGGGAAAAAAGGGGTAGTCGAAATAGCGTCGTTCGAGGCTCAAGCCATCGTATTCCGCATGAAGGGTAATGCCTCCCAATCCCATAATGCCAATGTTGTCAAGATTTTGAATGACAGCATATGATACAAAGGTATTTACTCCATAAATTTGGGTTTCAAAGATAGGAAGTCCATAATTTTCATTATTAGCTTTGTAATACTGGTAGTTAATACCACCTCCTACCGAGAAACGTGGAGTTACCCGATAGCCAACTATTGGCGCTAAGTCTATCGCTGTAACAGATCCCGCAGAAAAGCCAAAACTACCACCAAAAAACCAAGGATTTGGCTTCTTTGCCGCTTCTGGCTCATAGTATTGGCCGCTAGCTAATTCTGACAAAAACAGCAAAACAAATGTTCCTAAAAGAGCAATATAATGTCTCATTTTCCATATTTTTAAGCACCTACCCACCCTTATATATATGTCTTAACTAACAAAATGAAAATAATTTAGGGCAAATCTACTCTATTTTTTCTTCAGCAAATGAACATCTACTTTTAATGCACCACAAGTTAAAAACAAATTCCCAAATGCTGAAAATGTATACCAAAGCGAAAACAGTCAAATGCAACAAATATCCATTTCTACTGATACCATTTGCAAAACATTGCATTTATAATGCTATAACGGTTTGATATAAATGCATATTTTTGCTTGCAGACAATAATCCATCAGAAGATGAATATTTTAATTACCGGAGCAAGTAGAGGGCTAGGCTTTGAACTCGCCTTACGATTTGCAGAGCTGGGTGACCACAGCATAGTTGCCATTTCAAGAAATGAGGCTGGTCTGAAGGAGTTAAAAAACGGGTGCATTCGGAAGAATATGAAGGCACACCTCTACCCTATTGCATTTGACCTTGAAATGGTTGAGAAGTATGAGGCGGAGCTATTGCCAAAAATAGCGCAGCTAATACCCCATATTGACATAATTATTAACAATGCTGGGCTCCTCATCAATAAGCCTTTCGAAAGTATTTCCCTTACTGAAACGGAGCGAATGCTCAGGGTAAACTTCTTGGCACCTGCTCAGCTGAGCAGGCTACTGCTACCATATCTTAGGAAAAGTAACACACCTCATATCCTCAATATTAGCAGCATGGGGGGATTTCAGGGAAGCCAAAAATTTCCGGGTTTAAGCATTTACAGCTCCACCAAGGGGGCCCTTGCAGTGCTGACAGAATGTCTTGCAGAGGAGTTAAAGGAGTTCAACATCTCAGTTAACTGCCTTGCGCTAGGTTCGGTGAATACGCCTATGCTAAACGAAGCCTTTCCTGGCTATAAATCGCCAGTTAGTGCGCTAAGTATGGCCCAATGGATTGCAGACTTTGCACTCAACAGCAGTGGGCTCTTCAATGGTAAAATAATTCCAGTTGCCATAACAACGCCTTAACATCTCAATGGTAACAATAAAAAATGGCAGCCCTATGTAGAGCAGCCATTTTTTAATTTTAGCATATAAGGAGGATTTCCCTAGTTGTATTCTTTTGGAATAATTTCACCACGTAGGACTAGCAGCCCATTCAACGCTAAGGCTTGCATTTCATCTTCTCCAGGATAAACCAAAACTGGTGCAATAAAGCGGACCATCTCCCTCACGTAATCTACTAAAAAGGGGTTGTGAGCAATTCCTCCAGTGAGAATAATGCCATCGACCATTCCTTTTAGCACCGCCGCCATGGATCCTATTGTTTTGCCAATTTGGTAGGCCATGGCATCTTGTATAAGCTTAGCCTTTTCATCACCAGCCTTAGCCCTAACTTCCACCTCGTAGGCATCGTTGGTGCCAAGAAATGCAATTAAACCACCTTGACCCGTTATCATCTTTCGAACATCCTCCAAGGTATACTTACCGCTGAAGCAGAGTTTTGCCAATGCGTACGATGGTAAAGTGCCAGAACGCTCTGGTGAAAAAGGACCCTCGCCATCCAATGCATTGTTCACGTCAATAACCCGTCCCTTTGAGTGCGCCCCAACGGAGATTCCTCCACCTAAATGCGCAACAATGATGTTCACATCCTCATACTTTCTGTCGAGCGATTTAGCGTAGGTTTTGGCGATTATTTTCTGGTTCAACGCATGAAATATGGATACCCTTTCAAATTGAGGGTGTCCTGAGATTCGTGCCACCTCCTGCAGCTCATCCACCACCACCGGATCGGCGATGTAGGCTTGGGCGTTGGGCAACGATTTAGCAATGTTATCGGCAATTAATCCGCCAAGGTTGCTTGCGTGCTCACCCATAACTCCAACGCGAAGGTCTTCCATCATTTTTTCGCTAACCTGATAAACGCCCGATTCAATAGGTCTGATTAACCCACCGCGGCCAACAACCGCAGCAATTGTTTCAAGGTGAATATCGGCCGATTCAAGCTCTCTGAGAATTATATCCTTCCGGAACTCAAATTGGTCGGTTATCTTGCAAAATGGAGCTAATTCCTCCGAAGAATGCTTAATATTCTTTAGAAAAATGGATTTTGTTCCTTGGTAAACCGCAATCTTTGTCGAGGTTGAACCTGGATTTATTGCCAATACTCTGAAATCTTCCATATAGTTTTTTTTCAGGGTTGGTAAATGCTATTTTGCAGAAAGAGCCGCTAGTGCAATGGAATACATTTTAGACTTAACGCTATCGCCACGTGATGTAAGAACGCATGGAACCTTAGCCCCCATAACCATGGCACCCAGCTCGCCCTTTGCCAGCTTAGTGCAAGTTTTAAAGAATACATTGCCCGATTCAATATTGGGGAATACAATGCAATCGGCATCGCCGGCAACTAATCCACCAACCTTTTTAATATCGGCAGCTTCCTTATCAATTGCTACATCCAAAGCCAAGGGGCCATCAACAACGGCACCCTTAATCTGTCCACGGTCCGCCATTTTAGCAATCATGGCAGCCTCTGCACAGGCTGGCATTCCGGCTAGCATTTGCTCAGTAGCGGCCAGAATTGCAACCTTAGGTTTTTCAATTTGAAGGGTTTGAGCCACCCTAATTACGTAGTTGGTAATTGCTATCTTCTGTCCAAAATCGGGAGCAGGAATAACGGCAACATCACCAACCGTAAGCAGCTTATGGTAGGTGGGCACCTCAATCACCGTTACATGGCTAAGAACCGCTTTAGGCGGCATTAATCCGGTCTCTTTATTGAGGATGGCCTTCATATACTTATCGGAGCTAACTAGCCCCTTCATGAGAATGTCACCTTCACCTTTATTGATAAGTTCAACTGCTTTGCTGGCTGCCTTCATCTCATCGGCCTCCTGTACAATGCGGAACTTCTTAATATCTATTTTTTCCTCATCGCATACCTTCTTAATGGTTGCCTCATCTCCAACAAGAATGCCGTCAATAATGCCCATGTCTATTGCCATGCTCACAGCGCCAATGGTATGAGAATCGTTGGCGAATGCTGCAACTAACCGTTTTTTACCCTTGCTACGAACAACATCAAAAATCTGTTCAAGTTTTGTAATTGCCATATAATTGATTTTAAAGTTGGTTTAACTCAATTTACTTACAATGCTTCGAGTATCGGTGGCAATAACCAACTCTTCGTTGGTAGTAATGGCCATAACCTTTACTCTAGAATTAGGTTTAGTGAGGAGTTTATCTTTACCCCTTACACCCTTATTTGCCTCTGAGTCGAATTCAACGCCCATATATGCAAATTTGGATGAAACCTTTTCCCGCAGAATTGGGTCATTTTCGCCAATTCCACCCGTATAGACAATCAGGTCGCAACCACCCATAACCCCAGCGTAGGCACCAACAAACTTGGCTACTCGGTAGTAATACATGTCGAGGGAGAGTATTGCGCGTTCATTTCCGTTTGCAGCAGCGCACTCTATGTCGCGCATATCCGATGAGATACCGGATATGCCCTGCATACCGCTCTGCTTATTAATCAAATCGTTAACACCCTTAAGGTTTAGGTTTTCCTTATCGGCCAAGTAGAGTAACACTCCTGGATCAACGCTTCCACTTCTGGTTCCCATGATAAGTCCATCGACTGGGGTAAAGCCCATGGAGGTATCCAATGATTTGCCATTTTCAATAGCCGTTACCGAAGCCCCATTACCCAGGTGGCAGGTGATAATTTTTGAATTGTTAAAGTCCATTCCAAGAATACGGCAAGCCTTAAGAGCAACGTATTTGTGGCTAGTTCCATGGAAACCATAGCGACGTATACGGTACTTCTCATAAAACTTATAAGGAATGGCATACAGGTAGCTGTGTGCAGGCATGCTCTGGTGAAAGCTAGTGTCGAAAACCGCCACTTGAGGAACACCGGGAAGAAGGTGTTCCATGCTAAGAATTCCCTTTAAATTTGCAGGATTGTGAAGCGGTGCCAGCTCAATACACTTTTCAATCTCGTCCTTAACTTTTGGGCTTACAAGCACGCTCTCGGTGAAGAACTCACCCCCATGCGCTACACGATGACCAACAGCAACAATATCCTCAAGGTTTGAAATTACGCCATGTGTCTTATCCACTAGCGCCTCCAAAATAAGATTGATGCCAACCGTATGGTCAGGTATACTCTTGGTTAACTCAAACTTATCCTTGTCAACAGGTTTATGAGTTAACACGCCATCGTTCAATCCAATGCGTTCAACAAGACCTTTTGCTAACAAATTATTCGATTCATCACTCAGCATATCAATTAGCTGATACTTAATGGATGAACTTCCGCAGTTTAATACGAGAATTACCATTTCTTGAAATTATGATTTGGTTAATATTTTGAAAAGAGAAATTGCAGTCATTGCAAGGTGTTGAGAAGTGCCAGAAGTCTCTTTGCATGGTGGACTGCAAAGTCGATTTTTGGTCGAATCATTTCCTTTTAGCACCCTACTGGATATACAAGTCATTGAAATACAGAAAGATAAATTTCGCACCTTTCCGTCGTAAAATTACTGAAAAATGTGGGGTATACCAGCAAATAAACCTTTTTTATAACACATTTTCTGAAAATTGTGCCAGAATTGCTACATGCTTCATTTCTTTGCATTTATGATTTGAATTTTTTGTGTGAACAAACGTTTGTAGATGCTGTTAGTGAAAAAAACGAACCCTAACTTATTACTTGTATCATGAAGCTTGACCAAATTTATGACCGACTTTGGAAAGAGTATTCAGACCAGAATCCTTCGGCAAAAAAGATAATGCAGCTGCTTACACAGCAAGGAGAGACGGTTGAAAACGACCACATTGCTTTCAGGACCTTTAACATGGAGAGAATTGGCATCGACGTGATGGCAACCCCTTTCACCCTGAACGGCTATGTTGAAAAGGGGCAGTACACTTTTGAACAAAAACACCTATTTGCCAAACATTACGAGCATAAGGACAACCCCTCAATGCCCAAGGTTTTCATAAGCCAGCTCATAAAGGAAGACTTTAGTCCATTTATGCAGGAAACAATCAATCAATCGGTTAATGCTATTCAAAAAAATAGACTCGATCCTGAATATCTCATCTTTTCTGGTAATCTTTGGGGAACTCCTTCCTATGAAACTTACCAGAAACTTAGGGACGAAAGCGAGTATGCAGCGTGGGTATATGTGTATGGTTTTAGAACAAACCATTTCACCGTAAGCGTTAATGCATTGAAAAACATCAGCAGTATTGAAGTACTCGACGAAATACTCATGCAGAATGGTTTTATGATGAATACCGCTGGTGGTGAGATTAAAGGAACAAAGGAGGAGTTGCTCAAACAAAGCAGTATTATGGCCGATATTGTTGAGGTGGAATTTGTGGAAGGGAAATACAGAATTCCTGCCTGCTACTACGAGTTTGCCGAGCGTTTCCCGCTTCCCGACGGTAAGCTATACAATGGTTTTATCGCCAAAAGTGCCGATAAAATTTTTGAAAGCACCAACTTCTACACAAAGAAATAGTTAACTCAACAATCACATTTTGGGTTTAGGAGCGGTGCAGTGCCGCTCCTTTTCCATATATGGAAAATATGGAATGGAATAATTAAGGTTTACTTGGTAGAGACAAAGCCATGCTTTTGGCAAAATTCAAGATATTCCTCATCGAAGGATCGACGTTGGTGCAAAGTGGACTGACCTTTAATATATACCCTAACCTTATCCACCAGCGAATGGCTTACAGAAAATGCCAAGTAGTCGCCATTCCAAATAAATGGGGTTGGCGAGAGTTTATTCAAACTTACGTAGGTTTCAGAAACTATAGAAAGTGTTTCCACAACCTGTGAGATACTTTGCCCTGAACCCATTGCAACCAAGAGATGAAGATGTTCTGCCCCGCCGCCAACGCAATCAACCAAAATTCCCTTTTCCATGGCAAGCAATCGGAATTGTTGAAGTAATGCCTCTCCTGCTCGTCCTGCTATCAAAGGCTTTCGATCTTCTGTAACTAGAACAATATGTATCCAAATTCTAAAATAAGGCATGGTAAATTCCAATTTAAGGGATAACGGCAGCTATTAAATGTGCTACGAAGTTAGCCATTTTTGAGAAAACCACTTATCAAGATCAGCAGCTGAATCAATAATTAGTCCATATTTTCTAACTTTAGGGCCAAATAAAGAGTAATGAAAGTTGACCATAAAAGCACCAAACTTTCGTCATTGGCAAAACATCTCCATGGCGAACTACATACTGATTTATCAAAACGCATACTCTACGCCACCGATGCTTCTGCCTATCGCGAGCTTCCTATTGGAGTTGCTATTCCCAACAGTATTGATGACCTAAAGGTATTGGTGGCATTTGCCTCGGCCAACAATATACCGTTAATACCCAGAGCAGCAGGAACATCGTTGGCCGGACAGGTTGTTGGAAACGGATTAGTTGTAGATATTTCCCGCCACTTTGGGGAAATTTTGGAGCTTAATGTAGAGGAGCATTGTGTTCGAGTTCAACCGGGAGTTATTCTCGATGAACTTAACCAGTATTTAGAGCAATACGGTCTCTTTTTTGGTCCGGAAACCTCCACCTCAAACCGCTGTATGATTGGAGGAATGGTGGGGAACAACTCCTGTGGTTCTCACTCACTGATATACGGAAGCACGCGCGACCACCTCGTTTCACTAAATTTGCTTTTGGCCGACGGCTCAGAGGCTACATTTGGTCCACTTTCCAATGCTGAATTTGAAGATAAGTGCAATTTCAACACGCTTGAGGGCAATATTTACCGCAATATTCGTGATATCCTATCACCACCTACAAATAGGGACGAAATAGAGCTGCAGTTTCCAGATAAAGCAGTAAAACGCAGAAATACTGGCTATGCACTTGACGTTGTTGCCAGCACCTCACCATTCTTAGCTGGAGCTGCCCCACTTAACCTGAGCAAGCTCATTGCTGGTTCGGAAGGTACGCTGGGAATTATTACTGAAGTTACGCTCAACTTAATTCCATTACCGCCCAAAGAGAAGGCAGTAGTTTGCGTCCATCTGAAAACCAAAGAGGATGCCTTCCGCGCCAATCTCATTGCGCTGAAGTATAATCCCGGCGCTGTAGAGATGATGGATAAAACCATACTTGATCTTACGCGTGACAATATTGAGCAGCGAAAAAACCGGTTCTTTATTGAGGGTGAACCCGGTGCAATTCTCATTGTAGAGTTTGCCAGAGAAAACAGAGCAGAAATTGAACAGCTGGCTGCCGCCATGGAATTGGAGATGCGACAAAACGGCTATGGATATCACTTTCCGGTAATTTGGGGAGGTGATGTTAAGCGGGTATGGAACCTTCGCAAGGCGGGGCTTGGCGTGCTCTCTAATATGCCCGGCGACGCCAAACCAGTATCGGTGGTTGAGGACACGGCCGTTGCTCCTGCTCTTCTGCCGGACTATATGGATGAGTTTGCCAAGATAATGGAAAGCCATAATCTTGACTGCGTTTACCATGCCCATATTGGAACAGGCGAGCTGCACCTCCGTCCAATCCTTAACCTCAAGGACCCAGAAGATGTGAAACTCTTTAGAACGGTAGCATCGGAAGTTGCACACTTAGTGAAAAAGTATAAAGGCTCCTTAAGCGGTGAGCATGGCGATGGCCGACTTCGTGGGGAATTCATCTCCATTATGGTGGGAGAAACGTGCTATGGCTGGATGCAGGAGATTAAGGATTCCTTTGATGTTAAGGGTGTTTTCAATCCAAATAAAATTGTTCAGACCCCGGCAATGAACAGCCACCTGCGCTATGAACCGGGTAAACCAACTCGAGATATCAAAACCATTTTTGATTTCAGTGCCGACGGTGGAATAGTTCGTGCGGCTGAGCGCTGCAATGGTTCAGGCGATTGTCGTAAAACCGAAAAAGCAGGTGGCACCATGTGTCCCAGCTACATGGCCTCCCGTAACGAGTGGACCACCACCCGTGCAAGAGCCAATATTCTTCGCGAACTGCTCACTAACAGCACGAAGGAGAATCCCTTCGACCACAAAGAAATATACGACGTACTGGACCTCTGTCTCAGTTGTAAAGGGTGTAAATCGGAATGTCCATCAAACGTAGACATGGCTAAGCTTAAGGCTGAATTTTTACAACATTACTACGACAAGCATGGAATCCCTTTGCGCTCCAGATTGGTGGCTTACATTACCAAAATCAACGCCATAGGTTCCGCTATGCCCGGAGTTACCAACTTTTTCCTCACCAACCGCTATGTCTCTAAGCTGCTAATGAGGTCGCTGGGTTTTCATCCCGACAGAAACCTACCCACCCTATACAAAACCACCCTCTCCCGATGGTTTAAGCGTCATCAAGAAAAGGCTGCTAGCTATCCTAAAGGCAAGGTGCTGCTATTCAACGATGAGTTCTCCAACTACAACGATGTGGAAATTGGCATTAAAGCAGTAAAGTTGCTTCAAGCACTTGGTTATGAAGTTGAAATTCCACGTCATGGAGAAAGCGGCCGAACGTACATTTCAAAGGGATTGCTACGTACGGCGCGACGAATTGCCGAACAAAATGTGGAACTTCTTTATGGCAAGGTTACCACCGAAACCCCGTTGATAGGGCTTGAACCTTCGGCTATACTCTCCTTTCGTGACGAATACCCATCGCTTGTAAGGAAAGAACTGCGAGAAAAGGTTACAACAATTTCCACCAATGCGCTGCTGTTCGAAGAGTTTATTGCTCGAGAGGTAGAAAAGGGTAATATTGGGCCTGAATCTTTCACCGATGAGCACATGGAGATATTGCTCCATGGACATTGTCAGCAAAAATCGGTTGCCAGCACAGAACCAACCAAGCGTATGCTAACCATACCAAAAAATTTCAAAATCAAGGAGATTCCTTCGGGATGCTGCGGTATGGCCGGTTCGTTTGGATATGAAAAGGAGCACTTTGAACTCTCCATGAAGGTAGGTGAGTTGGTACTTTTCCCTGCTGTCCGAAAAGCTAATACTGAAACAGTAATTGTGGCACCTGGAACCAGCTGCCGCCACCAAATAAAGGATGGAACAGGCAGGAAAGCAAAGCATCCTGTGGAAGTTATGTTTGAAGCCTTAAAAGAGTAATAGTTACTGCATATCACTTAGGCGCAGTCGCTTTGAAGAACGTGGGTTATCCATCTTTCTTAACCATAATTTACCCTTTCGGCGCAGCACATCGGTTTCAAAATTGGGTAATGCCTCGGTTACAACCATTATCAGTTCTGGCCTTAGCTCTGGTAATTGGTTGGCAAACTTTTCCAAGATGTCGAGGCAATAAAACTTGTGCGAAGGACGGTTGGTAGGCTTCTGCAGAAGTTCAATGCAAAAATCGAGCAGCTCCCCAGCTTCCTCCACGCTGTAGTTCCAACGGCTAAGTACCTTTAAAAAGCAACCGCGTTGGCTATGGTGGTCAATGGCGATTGCTGCTGCAATAATATCATCAGCCATTGGGGATAACAAGGGGGACTCACAGTCGGCCAAATAGCTGAATATCCACGCCGCCCGCCAAGAAATGGGTTGCCGAGTACCTTTTGCCAATTCAAACACCAAAGGAACCAATGTAGGATTGTTCTCCATGGCTTCGGCAGCAGCAATAATCGGAATCTTTCCGGGGCTAGCCAATGCAACCTCTATCTCATGAATCGTTATCAACGTTTTTTTTACAAAATTAGAAATTGCATTCAAAAATTGATAATTGGAGTTGGCATAAAAAAACCCCGGAAAAATCCGGGGTAAAACATACTATATTCATTTACTATTTCAAAAGCGCTGCCATTGTTTTTCCCAAATCAGCGGGTGATTCCACCACGTTAATGCCACATTCGCGCATAATTTTCATCTTTGCTGCAGCAGTATCCTCTGCCCCACCAATTATGGCACCAGCGTGTCCCATGCGACGGCCTTTGGGTGCCGTTTGCCCAGCAATAAAGCCAACAACGGGTTTTGTTCCATGCTCTTTTATCCATCTGGCCGCATCAGTTTCCATTGTACCGCCAATCTCACCAATCATCACAATGCCTTCAGTTCCAGAATCGGCCATGAGCAGCTTCACCGCATCAAGCGTGGTGGTGCCAATAATGGGGTCGCCACCAATACCAATGCAGGTGCTCTGGCCCAATCCTTCCTTGGTTATTTGATCAACAGCCTCATAGGTTAGCGTGCCAGAGCGGGAAACAATTCCCACGGTGCCCTTTTTGTGGATAAATCCGGGCATAATGCCAACCTTAATTTCTCCGGGGGTAATTACTCCTGGACAGTTTGGCCCAACTAGCCTAACGTCTGGCTTATCGGCTAAAAATTCCTTTACCTTAACCATGTCCGAAGTTGGAATACCTTCTGTAATTGCAACAATCAACTTTACTCCTGCATCGGCGGCCTCCATAATGGAATCGGCAGCATAGGCTGGTGGTACAAAAATAACCGACACATCGGCTCCGGTTGCAGCAACTGCCTCCTTGGCAGTATTAAAGACTGGCAGATTCAGGTGAGTTTGTCCACCTTTTCCCGGGGTAACCCCACCAACCACGTTGGTGCCATAGTCAATCATTTGCTGTGCATGGAAGGTTCCTTCCGAGCCTGTAAAGCCATGCACAAGAACTTTGGATTTTTTGTTAACCAGTACGCTCATAACTTAGTTTGATGGTGATTTTTTAAAGATGCAGTGAAAATATGAAGAGTTCTGCATATTTCCGAAAAAATAACAAAGAAAGAGTGATTATGTTTTTAAAAAGGAAAGATATTCGGAAGTTAATAGCACAGTGCAGATAGTCTGAGGTGCTAGTAAATTCAATCATATGCAGTAAAGCAAGGCTTTGCGAATTACCATGTTCCTTCCATCGTTTATTTTACGATCCTAGGAAACATAGAAATTGTAAATTTCCAAAAGTATCTATCCTTGCCCTAACCAGTAAACTTACCTATTTTTGTAAAAAAATGATAATGGATAATTCGGTAATCACAGCCATTGCAACCCCGGCAGGTACTGGAGCTATTGCGGTAATTCGCTTAAGCGGTACAGGGACTATTGAAATGGTTGACTCCATATTTACCCCCTCAAGTAGTGGAAAGGAACTCTCCAGGCAGAAAGGATATACCATACACTTTGGCAAAATTTCGGATAAAAGTGGCAAGCTCATTGATGAGGTGTTGGTTTCTATTTTCAGGGTACCCCACTCCTACACTGGTGAGGACTCAGCCGAAATCAGCTGCCATGGTTCACCTTACATTCAGCAGCAGCTGCTCCAACGATTGGTGGAAGCAGGAGCCCGAATGGCTCAGCCGGGAGAATTTACACTACGAGCTTTTATCAATGGGAAGATGGACCTTTCACAGGCAGAAGCTGTGGCCGACCTTATTGCGTCCGATTCCGAAGCAAACCATCGTTTAGCGTTACAGCAATTAAAGGGCGACCTCTCCAACGAAATCCACAAGCTGCGTGAAAAGTTGCTCAACCTAGTGTCGCTGCTAGAGTTGGAGCTAGACTTTGGCGAGGAGGATGTGCAGTTTGCCGACCGAAAACAGCTGCAAAATTTGTTGTTGGAAATATCGGCCTACGCCCAACATCTCACCGAGTCGTTTGCCCTTGGAAATGCCATAAAAAAAGGCATTCCAGTGGCCATAGCTGGTAAACCTAATGCAGGTAAATCCACCTTGCTCAACAAGCTGCTCCGTGAAGAGCGCGCCATTGTTTCGGAGATTGCCGGTACCACCCGTGATGCCATTGAGGACCTAATCGTAATCAACGGTATCAGCTTTCGGCTTATCGATACAGCTGGCATCCGCGAGAGCGACGATACCATTGAGGTTATGGGCATAGAACGAACCATGCGCAAGATGGAGAATGCCTCCATTATACTGGCTCTTCTCGACGTTACCTCCGAAGTAGAGGAACAGCTGGAATTTCTAAAAACGGTGGTTAACAATCCTGCGCTTCAGGGGAAGAGCATCTTTGCCCTGCTTAACAAAATTGACCGCGTAGAACCATCTGTGGTTGAGCAATTCAAAAATAATATTCAGAGTCAAATAGCACAGCAATTCCCCATCATTCCCATTTCGGCAAAAATGGGTGACCATCTCGAAGAGCTTCACTCCGCTCTCACCAGCATGGTAACCGATAGCACCAAACACTTTGGCGACGTACTAGTAAGCAATGCCCGTCATTTTGAGGCCCTTCGGCAGGTAAGTAATGGCATTGAACGATCGCTAAAAGGACTCGACTCTAATCTTCCAAACGACCTGCTATCGCAGGATATTCGGGAGGTGCTTTACTCCCTTGGTACAATAACCGGAGAAATTACCAACGATGAGGTGCTGGGCAATATCTTCTCCAAGTTTTGTATTGGGAAGTAAACTATTAACAATATTTATAACTTTCCAAGCACTTTTTAACTCATGTCAAATTTGTTATTTTATTGTAAAATATTGCCACAAAAGCATTTGCAAAGAGTATTTGCATTTTGAAAGTAAAGGTCCTTTGGCTTAATTATTGTAACCCTTATCAACAGATTTTGGTAATTAATAGGATGTTACACTAATTTATTTGGTATATGTTGAAGCGACCATTAGCATATTCTACCTTCGTTGGATTGGTTGTAATTGGATTATCGCTGCAATCCTGCAGCTCATCTCGTTTGGCAGAACAAGACGTGCCCCATCAATTTCAATATTCCAACTGGAATGGCAATCCAGAGATTGTCCAACTAAAACCTAGGGATTGTTCTTGGGTAAAGTCTTATGTTGCAAGGCATCCACATAGAGAAAAAGTTTATGGACCCCGCTATGCAGAAAAAGAAAATAGGCAGATAATACATGTATTAGATTAGCATTTAATTATTGATAATCATTAGTAACCGAGAAAACAATTTGATCAACAGGATGGTCAGCCGTAGCTGACCAATCCTGTATCTTCGCTGCGTAAACTAGCAATTTATACAGCATGGGCGAAAATACAACTAAACCACTATGGATTGAAAAATCCATAGGTTTATTGAGTGAATAAAATTCACAAATAAGAGCACAAAAGAAAACAGAACAAACAAGAAACTCATTCATACAAAGATTGAGATTTATAGAAACTGAAAGTGCCTGCAA
>DATKVT010000173.1 GCA_035529935.1 Williamwhitmania sp.
GTGAGGCAGTAGGTCAGCTCTACGTTAAAAAGTTCTTCCCGCCAGAGGCTAAGGAAAGAATGATCCAGCTAGTTAAGAACTTACAAGCAGCATACGCAATTCGCCTTGCAAAAGTAGATTGGATGACCGATTCTACCAAAACCAAGGCCATTGAGAAGCTCAAGGCCATTACAGTAAAAATTGGGTATCCTGACAAGTGGAAGGACTACACAAAGCTCTCCATTAAGAAGGACAGCTACTTTGACAATGTAATGAGCGCCAGAGCATTCTTGGTTAAAGAAAATCTAGATAAGCTGGGTAAACCAGTGGATCCAACAGAATGGGGAATGACGCCTCAAACGGTTAATGCTTACTACAATCCGCTCAACAACGAGATTGTTTTCCCTGCTGCCATTTTGCAGCCTCCATTCTTTAACCTTAAGGCCGACGATGCCGTTAACTACGGAGCCATTGGAATGGTAATTGCCCACGAAATGACCCACGGTTTCGACGACCAAGGCCGTCATTTCAACAAGGATGGAAACATGATTGACTGGTGGTCACCAAAGGATGCCGAGAACTTTAATGCTCGAACCAAGGTTCTAGCCGATCAGTTCAGCAAGTTCATTGCTGTTGATAGCCTACACGTAAATGGAGAGTTGACCCTTGGAGAAAACATTGCTGACAATGGTGGCTTGAACATTGCCTACGATGCATTGCAAATTGCATTAAATGGAAAGCAGCCTAAGAAGATTGATGGCTTTACAGCCGATCAGCGCTTCTTCTTGGGTTACGCTCAGGTTTGGATGGAAAACATTCGCAAGGAAGAGCTGATGCGCCGCATTAAGGAGGATGTTCACTCCCCTGCTCGCTTCCGCGTAAATGGTGCTTTGTCCAATATCAACAAGTTTTATGATGCATTCGACATAAAACCAGGTGATAAACTCTACGTTGCCCCCGATAAGAGAGTAAAAATTTGGTAATCAATTAATCGCTAAAAATGAGGCTGTCCAAATCAGGGCAGCCTCATTTTTTATGCTCATTAACTCCTACGAACTACTCTTTCTTTAAGCCTGATTTCTTAAGCAGAGCATCAATGCTTGGCTCCTGTCCCCTAAATCGGACATACAGCTTCATTGGATGTTCGCTTCCACCCTTAGAAAGAATGTTTTTACGGAACGACTCTGCCGTTGCACGATCAAATATTCCGTTCTTCTCGAACAGGGAGAATGCATCGGCCTCCAACACCTCTGCCCACTTATAGCTGTAGTAGCCTGCCGCATAGCCACCGGCAAATATGTGTCCAAAAGCGGTAGAAAAGGCCGTATTGGGCACTACGGGGAAGAGTTCGGTTGGAGCCATGGCCTTCTGTTCAAACGCAAGCACATCGCCCTTAAATGGCTCGGCAATGGAGTGCCAAGACATATCCACTATGCCGAAGCTAAGCTGACGAACGGTAGCATAACCGCTTAGGTAGTTTTTGCTTTCAATAATTTTCTGAACCAGCTCGGCTGGAATCTTCTCACCAGTCTTGTAGTTTACGGCAAACAAATCGAGCCACTGCTTCTGCAATGCCCAGTTCTCCATAATTTGGGAAGGTAGCTCAACAAAATCGCGATAAACGGATGTGCCGGAAAGGCTATTGTAGGTCACATTGGAAAGCATACCGTGAAGCGCATGACCAAACTCATGCAAAAAGGTCGTAACCTCATAGTGGGTTAGCAAGGCTGGTTTGGTATCGGTTGGCTTTGTAAAGTTGGTTACCACTTGAATAAATGGTATCACATCCTTTCCACCAATTTTATGCTGGCTACGGTAGGAGGTCATCCAAGCACCCTGACTCTTGCCGGCGCGTGGAAATGGATCGAGGTAAAGAATGGCAATGAGTTTGCTGGAATCGTTGTAAACCTCATAGGCTGTTACATCGCTGGCATATACTGGTATCGATTTGTTTTCCTTAAAGATTAAGCCATAAAGTTTTCCGGCAAGGTCAAAAATGCCTTGTCGCACCTTGTCAAGCTGAAAGTATGGCTTGAGCAGCTCATCGTTTAGGCTATACTTTTCATCACGAAGCTTCTCGGAGTAGTAGCTCCAATCCCAACGTTGAATAGTTCCCTCGAAACCGTGCCTATGAGCATACTCTTCAACCTCTTTCACATCGGTTTCGGCAACAGGTTTTGATGCCTTCAGCAGGTCAGCAAGGAAGCTGTTCACCTTTTCAGAAGATTCGGCCATACGATCTTGCAACACCAAGTCGGCATAATCTTTAAAACCCAAAAGATTAGCCATCTCCAACCGAAGATTAACAATTTGGCGAATCACCTCGCGGTTGTCGTTCTCCTTGTTCCGAATTCCACGGGTAGAATAGGCAATGTAGAGCTGCTTGCGGAGATCGCGATTATCGGCATACTTCATAAATGCAAGAAAGCTGGGTTGCTGTAGCGTAAAAACCCATCCATCGAGCTTGCGCTCTTTAGCCACCATTGCTGCCGCCTCCACAGCACTTTCTGGTAAACCAGCAAGCTGACTTGAATCGGTTATGTGCAGAATATAGCTGTTGGTTTCGGCCAACACATTATTGTTGAACTTGAGCGACAGCTCGCTGAGCTTGCGGGTAACTTCCCGATAGCGAGCCTTTGATGCAGAGTCGAGGTTGGCACCATTTTTTACAAAGCCGCGATAGGTCTTCTCCACCAGCGTCATCTGTTCTGTATTCAGCCCAAAGTTGTTCCGCTTATCGTAAACCGCTTTTACCCGCGCAAAAAGTCTTTCGTTTAGGTTGATATCGTTACTAAAGTCGGAAAGTAACGGTGAAACCTCCTGTGCTATAGCCTGCATGGTGCTATCGGTATTCGCCTCATTCAGGTTGAAGAAGATGTTGCTTACCCTGTCGAGCAGCTGACCCGATCCATCGAGCGCAGCAACGGTATTCTCGAAAGTTGGATCAGCCTTGTTTTCAGCAATGGAGTCAACCTCTGCCTTTGCCTGCTGAATGGCGGCATCGAAGGCTGGCTTGTAATCCTCGTGCGAAATTTTATCGAAAGGAGGTGTCTGGTAGGGCGTATTAAATTCACCCAAAAGTGGATTTGTGGAGGTTTTAGCTCCCTCATTACATGATGTTGCTCCCATAAGCATTACTATACAATAAATTAGATTCCGCAATTTCATTTTGGTTAAGTTAAAGGTTAAGATGAGTCAACAAAAATAGCTCTTTTCGCAAGGAAACATACATTTGAAAGTTCCCAAGCACAAGAGTTTAGCTATTATCAATAAACACTAAGAACAGCCGAGTTCAGAGCAATTCATCTTTTACATTACCTTTGCGCCATGCAAAATATATCAGCTTCGGTTCGCACCACGCTCAACTCAATGGGTATTTCCCATCTTACTCACATGCAAGAAGAGGCTATAAAAGCCTGCTTGGCACCTGGAGATGTTATCCTTCTATCCCCCACCGGGTCCGGAAAAACATTGGGATTCCTACTGCCCCTGCTGCAGGTTATGGATCCTGCAACAAGTGGTGTTCAAGCCTTAATACTTGCACCTTCGAGGGAACTTTCGCTCCAAATAGAGCAAGTTTTTCGAAAAGTTGCCACCGGATTTAAGGTAACCTGCTGCTATGGAGGACATGCCATTAAGACCGAAATAAACAGCCTTATTGAACCTCCTGCATTGCTTATTGGCACACCGGGTAGGATTGTCGACCATCTTCGGAGAAATAGCTTCAACACTACCAAAATAGCAACATTAGTGCTCGACGAGTTTGACAAATCGTTGGAATTAGGTTTTCAGGAAGACATGGCCACCATAATTGGGCAGCTCCGCCAGCTGAACAAGCGTATCCTTACCTCGGCTACCCAATCGGATGATATTCCTGCATTTACCGGAATTCACAACCCTGTTACCTTAAACTTTTTGGAAAAGGAATCTTCACCTGCGCTTACCACCATGCAGGTAGCGGCTACCGGAAAAGATAAATTTGATGCCCTTTTTCGCTTGATTTGTAAGCTTGGAAACGCGCCAACCTTGGTGTTCTGCAACCACCGGGAAGCCGTTGACCGAATCTGTGACCTACTCAACGAAAGAGGCGTTGCTAGCGATGCTTTCCACGGCGGAATGGAGCAGGAAGATCGCGAACGAGCGCTCATAAAGTTCAGAAATGGTAGCCACAATCTTCTAATTACAACTGATCTCGCCTCCAGAGGGCTTGATATTCCCGAAATACAAAATATTATTCACCACCAGCTGCCTCACAATGAGGATGCATTTATTCATCGCAACGGACGCACAGCCAGAATGCACGCCAATGGCAGTGCATACCTTATCCTTTCAGAGGAAGAGTATCTCCCCTCCTTTGTCGATCCTAACATTGAAATGTTTGATATTTCAGGCGATACCACCATACCTGAACTACCTGAATGGGTAACTCTTTACATTTCGGCCGGGAAAAAAGACAAAATAAACAAAATTGATATTGTTGGCCTTCTGCTGCAAAAGGGAGGTCTCTATAAGGAGGAGCTGGGACGAATTGAGGTGCTCGACTACATGTCGTTTGCAGCCATTAATAGAGGCAAGGCAATCGAGACCGTTGAGCTGCTGCGAAATCAGCCCATCAAGCGGAAGAAGGTTAAAATAGACATCTCCTACTGATACCTGCTTCTGAGCCTTAATCTGAAGAACTATTAAACGAAGTAAGGGCCACTACGGTGAAATGAGCTATCGTCCTAGAAAATTTTTAATTAATTCAAGCAGCTCTTTTTGGCCGATAGGTTTTGAGAGATAGGCATCGCATCCAACTTCTAGCAAACGCTCCTTATCGCCGCCCATGGCATAGGCTGTGGTAGCAATAATTGGCAAATGCGGACGCACAGCCTTTATTCGTTTGGTGGCTTCATCACCACCCATAATAGGCATTTTTATATCCATCAAAACCAAATTGATGCGGTTGTCGGCAAGGCCAATATCAACGGCCTCTTTTCCATTCTTTGCACGAATTATGGTTACGCCGGTTTCCATCATCAGCTCATGCAGATAGAGAAAGTTAATGTCCTCATCTTCGGCAACTAGAATTACAATCCCCGAGAGATTATCCTTTGAAATGCTTAACTTTGGTTGAGCGCTAGCCTTTTCGGCATCGGAAGAGAAATAGGGCATGGTAAAGAAGAATGTTGACCCGATACCAACTTCCGATTCAAGCCAAATGCGCCCGCCTAACACCTCAATAAAGGCTTTCGAGATGGAAAGTCCCAACCCTGAACCACCAAAATGGCGTGAAAGGTCAGTCTCAACCTGCCTGAAACGCTCAAACACCAGCAGCTGGTGTTCGGGTGAAATACCAATTCCCGTATCTTTAACGTAGAATTTAAGCAAGTGCTCCTCTTTGGATACTCCAAATTCAATGTAGCCTTTGGGGGTAAATTTCAAGGCATTGTTGATTAAGTTGATTATTACCTGGGTAAGCTTTGCCTCATCGGTCACAATATTACAGTGCTCGTCGGGAACAGCCATAACCAACCGTAACTCCAGCTTTTTTAAGGTAGCTTGAGGATCAAGCAACGCCTTAACCTTATTCATCAGAGCCGATAGGTTTGCATTACCCAAGTTTACCTTCACCTGGTTGGTTTCGATCTTCGAAATATCGATTATATCGTTAATGATTGAGAGCAGCTGCTGGCTTGTTTTCTTCACAATATCCATGTAAAAAGCCCGCTTCTCCGACGAAAGATTTGGAATTCCCAACATCTCAGAAAAGCCAAGTAACCCGTTCATTGGAGTTCGAATTTCGTGGCTCATGTTTGCCAAAAATGCCGACTTAAGCCTATCGCTCTCCTCTGCTTTCTCCTTGGCCGCCATTAACTCCTCATTAATAGATTTAATGCGCTCGTTGCTTTCGCTCAGCTCCTCGTTGAGTGCAAAGTAGGCTTCATTCTGTTCAATAAGTTGATGCTCGCTTTTGCGCAACGATATTTCATACTGCTTCCGCCGCGTAATATCCTCGCTAATTACTATTACACGAGAGGCTAAGGAGTTGTTGTCGGTTGCAAACGGAATCACTTTTCCCAAAAACCAAAGAGTTCCCCTGTCGCCTTCTACTTCATAAACCATTGAAAAACTCCTAGCTTCACCGGAAATAACCGATTTTATTCCATCGGCAAAGGAGTAGGCGCTCTCCTTTCCAATTGTCTTAGCATGAAGACAATTATCAATGAAATTATCTCCAACCTTGGCAGCCCGAAGTATGGCATGATTTGCTTTAGAATGCCCAAGCCAAGCCTTGTTAAGAGTAACAACCTCCCCTTTCTTGTCTAAAACGCAAATTAGGGCCGATAAGGAATCGAGCGTAGATTGGGCAGTTTGGTGCGACTCCCGAACTGCTTTTTCAGCCTCCAACTTCTCCGTAACATCGTTAATCAGCACTAACCGAGCCTGTGTTCCCAAGAAGTCAATGGCATGGGAGGTAATCTCAACTAATATTTCATTGCCATTTTTCAATAGATGTCTCCAAGGGTGAGAATATGTTCTAAGTTTTGTTTGTTCACTTACCACCCTTTGAACGTCATCCAAATCCACTTTTGGTCTGATATCTTTTATAGTCATTGTAAGAAACTCCTCGCGGGAGTATCCATATTTATTCACCATGGCTTCGTTAACAGCCATATAGTTTAAGCTAACGGAATCATACACGCACATTGGCATAGGATTGCTCTCAAAGAGCAGCTTATACCGTGCCTCGCTCTCTCGAATGGCCAGCTCTGCCTCCTTTTTTTCTGTAATATCGTGAAGAACACAATGGGTCTGCCTAAACTTTCCGTCCCGATCGTAGGCAATGCGCCCATCCACCTCGAATACAATAACCTTGCCACTTTTATGAAGGAGGTTAAAGTCGATACCAGAAATCATACCCGCTTGTTTAAATCTTGGATATCGCTCATGGAAAAGTGGAACCTGCTCTGGAACTAAAAACTCGGCGAAGTTATGCCCAATAACCTCCTCCCGTTCGAATCCAAGGTGAGCGAGCCAAGCTTTATTCACCTCAACAATTTCGCCATTCTCATTCAGCGATTGGTAAGGTGTGGGGGCCTGCTCGTAGAGCAACCTAAAATACTCCTCACTCTTCTTCAGCGCTATTTGGTAGTCGTGCTGCTCAGTAATATCTTCAATTGCTCCAATTACTTTAGTGGATTTTTCAAGTGCATCGAACTCCAGCTGTGCAATAACGTGCACCCACCTTACTGGTTCACCATTGGATGGAATCACCTCAAATTCCTTATCAAACAGTTCGCCTCGCTCAACCAGATTCATTAGCGCCTGGTGGGTTACTTCCCTGTTGGGTATGCAACTTTCAATAGCCTCTAGCGAAACCTGATTATTAGGTGTTAATTCAAGACCGTAAATTCTAAATGATTCCTCTGTTGCCCAAATTATTTGTGTTACAGGATTAAGTTCCCAGCTTCCAACATGTCCAATCCGTTGCGCCATCTCCAACCGCTCCTTCTCCACTTTAATGGAACCCTCTACTTTAATTCGTTCCTGCTCCTTTGCATCAACATCAATGGCAAAAGCAATATCGGCGGCCAGTTCTTCGAGCAGCTTGAGCTCATCGGCACTAAAAAAATTGTCGATGCCAACATAAACGCCCAAAATACCAATAGCTTTATCCTGAAGAATAATTGGGAAATAGGCAAACGAACGTACTCCGTTGTTACAAATATCAAATGAGCAATCAACTTTAATATTAACCCCTCCAACTTGGCTCTTTTTCTCCTTAAAAGCCCTTGCAACTGGACAAGTTGATATGCGGAGCGATGTGAAGCAGGGTTTAATAGATTCCTCAAAAGCACCCGCCTTAGCAACCGCTTCTAGAACCTCTTTGGATTCATCGTAGATGCCAATCCAAATATTTCTATACTCACCAATGGTTACACCAATGTCGCAAATTCGCTGGTAGAGACCTTTCAGGTCCTTGAATCGAACAATAGCTTGGTTTACCTCGCTCAGAACATTGTATATCCGGCTTACTCGTTTTACTTGGAGCTCATTCTCTTTAAGCTTAGTAATGTCGGTAAAAACTCCAAGAATACCTGTCGCGTTACCCTGTTCATCCTTCACCGGAGTTTTGGTAATTATAATAGTCCTCAGCTCACCATCCACCTCATAGCTCTCCTCCATTTGCTCGGCAATGCCGCTTGCAATTATTCGGTGGTCGTCGGCGCGAAACTTCTCTGCCAGCTTGGTGCTGTGGAGGTCGTAGTCAGTTTTTCCAACAATTTCCTCGGGGGAAATTCCAAAATCGGCAGCCACATGCTCGTTGCACGATTCGTAGACCAAATCTTTATTCTTAAAGAATATCTTCTGTGGAACATTCCTCAGCAACGTGGAGTATAAATTCTCCTTTTTCCAAAGCCTTTGCTCCCTCTCAAGCGTTAATCGGTAAGCCTTAGATTTTTGAAAATGGAAAACCAATAATAGCGTTACTACTATGGTTACAATGAAAATAGCAACAATGATAAAAAGGAGTATGCTTCTGTCAAACAATGGCTTGTATGCCTCTTGCTTAACAATCCGGGTAACCAAAACCCAAGGAGATCCTTTAACTTTTTTTGAATAAGCGAGATACTGCTGTCCACTAAGGCCATTCATTATCCAAACTCCCTTACCCGTGAAAAAGCTAGGTTTTTTTACTTGGATTGAATCAGTAATTGGTAGCCTTACCCGTAAAGCGGCACCAATCTTATTCTTCGTATTATTTAAAATAAGCATTGAATCCCCTTCCTGCCTCAACAATATTATATCGGCAGTCAGAAAAGGAGTGGGCCACTTGGCAAGAGTTGGGTATAGGTGGTCGAGAGGAGATATTCGGAATACTGCAACCTCGTCAAGCTGCTGCCTATGCCCTTCAATATTTAGTGGAATTAACAGACCTAGGAAAGCATGCTGGGTATATTCGTTGCAGTAAAAGTCTAGAAAAACTATCTTTTTAGTGATAATACACTCCTTTGCTTTGTTAGAAACTATGCTGGAGAGCTTATCATGGTTTGTTGACTCAGCAAAATCGACTTTGCCCGTTTTGTTAATCAAAAAGAAGTCGTATTGGTGGCTGGTTTGCAGCTGCTTTACGAAGCTAACCAGCTGATTTCTTACCGCCGTATCGGACGAAAACTTTAGGTAGCTGCTAACCAGCTTATGAAACTCTTGGTTGGTTTTCAAGTATTTAGCATCCGATAAGCGTTCGTTTCTCCAAACCGAAAGATCATTGGCCTTAAGAATGGCAACCGATTCCAGCTGATTGGCAACTATTTTCTTAAAGTGGTTGCTAAAGCTGTAATAGTTATAATAGACTAATACAGTAACAGCAACTAAAATAATAGTTAGAATACCAATCAACAATTTACTTAAAAAGGATAAATTCTTCATGAAGAGAAAGATTTTTTATCTACCTGAAAAATACTACTTTATTTGTTCATAAGCTATTTAAATATACTTCAATCCACAATTAAGGCCAAGAACTTATAAATGAATATTGCTTGCGCAACAAGTAAACGGTCTGTTCATCAAATAGAAACTAAGTGAATCAGGAGAAATAGTAAGTGAATAATAACCCAACACGTTGATAACAATCAATTATGAGGTATGTTTCAGACACTGCTCCATTACCATCTATTAAATCATTACCGCAATGTTTGCTTCCGTTGTGTACTATACATTTTTGTGGCTGCGGTGCATGATATAATTTGAGAATTAATCGATTTGGGAATCCGGCAATGCCGGACAAGTTTTGAAAATGATGGTGCAGCTATCAACCATTTGCTATTGCGGTGCGTGGAAGGTTTCGTTCATTAAAGAATCGGGCATAGGCGCACCGCTCGCGTATTATGGACTTCTGTTTCCGGGGGTTGACACCCCCGGCTACAAACGTGCCACCTCTTCGAGGTTGTCTATTTGGGCACGGAGCTGTGGATTGCGGTGCATAGAAGGAAAAGTTCATCGAACAACAAAAGCGCGTGCACCGCTTGCGCTTTAAATTGCCTACACCATGGGCTGATGCTCATGGCTATTCATATTAAACCGCGTTGCGGTTTTACCGTGCAATAATGCTTTGCCGGAATAGAATAGGGGCAAAAAATATTTTGCTCATACAAATGGTGGGATTCTCTTAATTCTCTGACTTCTTTTACTTCTTTTAATCGATCCTAAACTCGTTACCGCAGTTGAAGCAATGGTAGCGCTTACGAAAGGAGGGAAATGGGGCGGATAGGTAAAACAGAAAGGTAAATAGTAACGAAACAACAAACTCTATGGGACCTTGCCTTACCTTAACCGAGTAGCCGAAGGCCGTATTCTCCGAACCACAGTGAGGACATTTAACAATAGGTCGTTTACGTTTAGCCTGATTCTTATTGGAAATAAGATCGCTCTCGAGGTAGAATACCGTTTTCTTGGGACGGAAAAACCGGCCCAGCGTGCCACCATACAGCGATTCCCAAAATTCCAATCCTGAAGGTATATCTGAAGCAAAAGACTGTTCCGTCTTAATAATTTCCTCAACCTCTTCGGCATTTAGGTAGCTTATCTCCACCCTCTTCATCAGCTCTACCGAGGTTAGCTTTGGGTTTAGCCGGAAGGCCTCCTTCA
Organism: Williamwhitmania sp.; assembly: GCA_035529935.1. Classification (NCBI taxonomy): domain Bacteria; kingdom Pseudomonadati; phylum Bacteroidota; class Bacteroidia; order Bacteroidales; family Williamwhitmaniaceae; genus Williamwhitmania; species Williamwhitmania sp. The sequence goes on from DATKVT010000173.1 coordinate 10,612, forward strand.
GCTGCAGCTCCTCCACTGTGCGCAAAAATTCCTCATCGTTTTCCAGATCATACTCGTTGGCCTCCACCTCATCCAGTAGCGCTGCTGCCCGCTCGTAGTCGGCATCGTTAACCTCCAGTGAGGCCCCACCCACCGCGGTGGAGTAGAATGGCTGAACGCCAATAATATTCTCATTGGCAATATAGGATGGAATACCCTCGGCCTCGAGTCGTCCCTGAAACACGTACAGCTCCGAGGGATAGGTTGCAACTTTAACGGTTTTCAACGTAGTGCAGTTTAAGTTTCTCCGCGGCCAAGATAGCAAAAAGAAGTGGCCATGTCAATGGAGGGAAAGAGAATAGGGATTTAGGGGGTTAGGCTGTAGGTACGTAGCAGCAAACACGTCACTTCGATTCGTTACGACTCCTTCTAACTTCTGAATACAACCTATTTGTTAATGCGGTGCTGGATATAATTTGAGAATTTATCGATTTGGAAATTTGAAAATGATGATGCAACTATCAACCATTTGCTATTGCGGTGCGGGGTTGCTTCAGCGCATTGAACAGCGGAAGTTCGCGCACCGCACGCGCTAGGTCTGTTTCTTTTCGGGGTTTTCCGTGCAATAATGGTTTGCTGGTATAAAATGGGGGCGAAAAATATTTCGCCCCTACGGGTTATGGAATATATTTATTGGCATAAAGGAGACGCACGATCGTGCGTCTCTACATTCGGCGAAATTTTTTTAATTCTTTGACTCCTCTAACTTCTTCTAACTTCTTCTAATCCGGCAGTGGCCGGATCTTCGCTGCGCTACGACTTCCTCTACTTTGAATTTCCAATGGGCAACGAAAAGTAGAAGGTGGATCCTTCTCCCTCAATGCTTTCGAACCAGAGCTTGCCCCCCATCATTTCGATGAGCGCCTTGGAGATGGCGAGCCCAAGACCCGCTCCGCTAAACTGTCGCGCCTCCTTGCTGTAGAGCTGGCTGAAGCGGGTAAATACCCTAGCCTGCTCCTTTACGGGAATACCTATCCCTGTATCCTTTATCGAGAAAATAATATTCTCCCCGCTAACGTCCCAGCTAACCTCCACGGTTCCCTTAATGGTAAATTTAATGGCGTTGTCGAGCAGGTTGTGCATTACCTGCTGAACCTTTACCATATCGGCATAGATGCTCACCTCGGTAGCCGGATGGGTAACCACCACCTGCACCTCTGGGCCCGGCTTGCTCAGCTGGTAGAGCAGCTCCAGGTTGGAAAAGGCCGATTCAAGCGTAAACTTGGTAATGTTGAGCGAAAACTGGCCCGCCTCCAGCTTGGCAATATCTATTAAATCGGAAACAACCTTTATTAAATCGCGGCTACAACCATTTATAATCTCGCCATACATTTGGGAGGAATCGTCGGTTGGAATACGCTTGCGGAGCAGCTCCGTAAAGCCAACTATACCGTTGAGCGGTGTGCGAATCTGGTGCGACATGTTGGCTAGAAAAGCCGATTTTAGCTTGTCGCTCTCCTCTGCTTTTTCTTTCAATCCCACCAGAGCATGCTTTTGCTCAATGTAGCTGCATAACGAATCGCCAATGCGGCCAAAATCACGGCCATAATTCGATAGCTGCTTTGCTTTGTTAGTATCTTCCTTGTCAATAACTTCTTCAACAATTCTTAGCGGATGGGTAATCCAGTGAGAGATGATGAAAAAGAGCAGGACTACAATTACAAGCGACGATATAACAATAATCAAGATTAGGTTGAAGGTATACTGGCGGTACTCCTTCAGAAAGGGAAAGTCTCCTTTAACACAGAGGCTAGTAATAGTTTGGTGCAACCCATTAACGATAGGTATTACCACATTAATGCTTTCGTAGCGAGGTGTTTCATTTGAGGCAGAATCGTTTGAGCATACAGATACATCGCCACCGAGGATGGTCGTTATTTCATCATAAAACGACTTATCCCATACTTTTGCAACAACAAAATAGCCATAGTAGCGACCATTCCTATCAGCAGGGTTGGTATTCTGAATGGTGGATCCAAAAATTTCGACAATGGTGCTACTATAGTAAACAATGTCGCAGTAGGAGCTATTACGTGCTAGGCTATCGAAAAAGTAGCAAGGAATGGTGAGCTGCTGTAGTACCTCGTGGCTAGGCTGGGAAGCGCTGTATACAAGCTTCCTATCGATAGAAAAGACTTGCAATCCATCGGTTTGATAGTTGTACAGAATAGGCGGTAAGTAGTGTTCGGCCCAGCTGCTATTGCCATGCTGCATAAAGTAAACAAACTCGTCCCAGTGTGCATAGTCGATGGTACCCTGCCTAACACCTATTCGCTTTAGTGCCAGCACATCCTCCACGCTACTGCGCAACCGTTCGCTGTGGGATTGCCGAAAGAGAGCCGTCTTTTGATTGTTCAAATAGGTGCTAAAGGCCACCACTACGATTAAAAAAATCAGCAGTTCGGCAAGGAGTAGAAGAATTATTCGACGAGTAGAAAGTTTTTTCATTGCGGCAAAACAATGGGCTAATATTAAGACGAAATAATGATTCACCTGCCAACGATTTACCAACGGCGAAAATGTGATGGTAGAATGACCATATTAGTTGACGAAGCGAAATTCCCCTACCTTTTAGGTATAACCAACAGGAGGTTAGACAACCCTATTTGTTTAAAACTTTTCAAAAAATGTTGAATTGCAACTCCAGCCATTGTATTTATGATCAATTGCTACCCTCAATACCCTACGGAAATTCAATGTATCTCCTTGCATCAAGCAAATATTGCCGCTAGGCTGCCAGCTTATAATGAGCTTATGGCTAGCTTTTAATCACCATTTTTTGCATTTTCGTCCAAATAGTTATAAATTGGTTTGCTGAATACGGGTAACCCTTATATGGTGATCAGCAACAGCCATTCATGGCCCCGATAAAGCCCTCATTTACAATGTTCTTTGAAAAGGTTGGCCATAGCTGTTCAGCGGAAATGATTAAAACCTCTCCGGGAACGCTGCAAAACTCTCCGGGAACGCTGCAAAGCTCTCCGGGAACGCTGCAAAACTCTCCGGGAACGCTGCAATGCTCTCCAGGAACGCTGCAAAACTCTCCGGGAACGCTGCAAACCGCTCCGGGAACGCTGCAATGCTCTCCAGGAACGGTTCGGTCCAGCTTTGGAAAACCGATGAGTAGACATTTTTTCAGACAGGGGATAAAAATATTCGCATACATGATTGTTTGGCAAAATTTTTGAATGCGCACCTACACGCTTACGAACAAATAGCACAATTATCTATTTCATTTTCATTACCATTTTTTCTTCTCAGCTAATTATTAACCAACGTAAAAAACTTGATTAAAAATTATGGGAACAATTAAGAATGAAGAGGTCTTGCATATGGCAGGATTCGTGTTCAACAGCTACAAGCGCGATGTTGAAGACTTTAAGGCATTCTCGACCCTGTTCAACGATGCCTTTACCGCCGAATTCGAGGCAAGAGTAAACGAGCTCAAGGAGCTTGTGGAGCCCAAAACGCTCACCAACGACCTCAAGAAGGTCACCGCCGAGCTCTACGACAGCATGGTGAAGATGCTCGACCTGGTTGGCCGTCTCGATGCCTTTATTGGCTTTGCGGGCAAGGAGAGCATTCCCAAGCCGGGAGCCTTCAACCTGCAGTTTGTGCGCAAGTACCTGCACTCGCGCGACGTGGATGCCTTCTATAAGGCCGCTGCGGTAACAATCTCCGAAATGGAGACCCAGAAGGCCGAGCTCACCAAGGGGGGCATGCCCGCCACCTTTGCTGCCGAAATGGTGACGCTGAAGGAGAAAATCTTCAAGCTCAACCAGGATCAGCAGGCCAAACTCAGCGAGCGCAAGCAGCTGGTGGCCGCCAACATCCACAAGTTCGACGAGCTCATGGCGCTGGTATCGAAGATTAACAAGTTTGGCAAGCTCATCTACAAGAACACCAACCCCGAGAAGGTGAGCGACTACACCATCTCCTCGCTCCTGAGCCTCACCAAGCGGCAGGCGCGGGCCGAAACCAAAAAACCCAGCGAATAGCTGCACTGCAAAGGCCACCTTCGGGTGGCTTTTTTGTTTTGCAAGTGACGAAAAAAGTGACTAGTGACAGAAAAGTTACGTGTTACGTGTTACGTGTTACGTGTTACGTGTTACAGTTTATGAGTTATGAATTATGAATTATGAATTATGAGTTAAAGGAAGTGCAGTGGTGTAACTATAGCCTACAGCCTTTTCCCAGCGCCCAAGCGGGGTGCAATCTCTATAGAAATGCATGAATATAAAGAGCAGGCGGTGCACGCTGGTTCGGTGTTCAAGGCACTTTAGTTACCCTGCACCGCAATAGCAAATGGTTGTTAGCTGCACCTCATTCTCAAATCTCCAAATTGATTAATTTTCAAATTATCTCATGCACCGCAATAACCAAAAGGAATAAAAAGAACTGGAAGACCGAAGTGCTGCAGCTGCATACCTACAGCCTAAACTCCTATTCCGCTAACATCCGTATTCTCTCACATTCTTTTTGTATATTTGCTCTATGAAACTAGATGCCAAGAGAATTGAAGCTATTAAGAGGTATTTTGAAACCAAACCGGTTTTAAAAGCATATCTATTTGGTTCCTATGCACGCAATGAGGCTAACCAACAAAGCGACATTGACATTCTTATTGACCTAGACTACTCTCAAAGAATTGGATTGCAATTCATCCAAATGAAAATAGACCTTGAGAAGCTTTTAAATGCAAAAGTGGACTTGGTTTCATCCAATGGACTCTCCCACTACATTAAGCCAATAGTTGAAAAAGAAAAACAGCTAATTTATGCGAGGTAAATTGGGAGACAAGGTTAGGCTGCAGCATATCTACGATGCAATCCTAGAAATAGAATCCTACCAGCTAAATAAGGAATTCTCCGACTTCATGGCAAGCTCCATGATGCGGTATGCTTGTGTTAAGCAGATGGAGATAATTGGAGAAGCCAGCAACAATGTTTCTGATGAAATAAAATCACGATTTACCTCCATTGAGTGGTCCCAAATTGTTGGCATGCGAAATGTTTTTGTCCATGAATATTTTGGTATTGACGCCACTTTGGTCTGGGAAATTATTAAAAAAGACCTTCCGGACTTGAAAGAAAAAATTAAGCAAATCTTAGATACTATAGAATAAAACCACCCTACCTGCAAGGCTGATGGTGAAAGCCATAGCCGCGCTCATCTTGCCATGTGTCCCCATGCTCCTAATCCTCTAAACAGCTAAACACCTACCAGCACCCCAGCGGGGTGCAATCTTTATAGAATTGCATTGATATAAGGAGCAGGCGGTGCACGCCGGTTCGGTGTTCAAGGCACTTTAGCCATCCTGCACCGCAATAGCAAATGGTAGTAAAAGAGTCCGAAGTGCTGCAGCAGCGTAACTACAGCCTATCGGTCTAAAAGGCTATAGCCTCTTTTCCTAATCTCCTAACAGCCTCCTCCCTTCCCCCTCGCAGGCGAAGGAGAACATGGGATTGTAACAAAACTAATTTTGAGGAGGTTTGTTAAAGAGTAAATTATATCTGGAGGCAACATACCATGAGAAAAATAATCGTTTTATCATTTATTACCTTAGATGGAGTAATGCAAGCACCGGGGGGACCGCAGGAAGATGAATCGCTCGGCTTTAAGTATGGCGGTTGGGTTGCCCCCTACTTTGACGAAGTTGGTGGTAAGGTAATGGAGAAGCAGCTGAAACCCGCAGACCTTCTTTTGGGCAGAAAAACATTTGAGATTTTTGCCTCCTTCTGGCCTGAACATGCCGACATGTGGCCAGGCATCAACAATGTCAAGAAATACGTCATGTCCGAGACCATGAAAAAGTCAGATTGGAAAAACACAGTATTCATTAACAGCTTGGCAGATATCAAAAAGCTCAAAAGTTCAAAAGGTTCCGACATTCAGGTTCACGGCAGCGGTGAGCTCGTTCAGCTGCTCCTTAACAATGATTTGGTGGACGAGCTCTGGCTCAAAATTTACCCGCTGACTCTTGGTGACGGAAAAAAGCTGTTCGACAGCGGCACCATACCGGCAGCCTTTACCTTAACGGAGAGCTTGGTTACACCAACCGGGGTAATTATTGCCAACTACAAACGAGCTGGAGAAGTGAAGACTGGTACTATTGGAGCTTAAAAGTAAAAAGAGTCCGGAGACAGGAGTCGGAAGTCCGAAGTATTGCAGCTGCGTACCTACAGCCTAAACACCTAATTTCCTAATAGCCTAATTAGTGACAAGTGACGAAAAAGTTGCAGGTTACAAGAGAGTTATCAGTTATGAAGATCCTGATTTATTGGGGAGATGAGTCGAAGCACAGCGAAGATCCGGCCACAAAGAATTAAGAGAATTCAACCGGATGTAGGGTCGAAATATATTTCGCCCAATGAAACAACCCCGAAGGGGTGACAATGTGGTAGCCGGGGGTGTCAACCCCCGGAAATGAAACAGACCTAGCGCGAGCGGTGCGCGCACCTCCGTTGTTCAATGCGCTGAACCTACCCCGCACCGCAATATCCGAAAAGTGTTAAAGGAGACCGCAGCGCTGCTGCTGCGTACCTACAGCCTAACAGCCTAAACTCCTAATCCCCTAATCCCCTAATCCCCTAAAAAAAAACAACGTATCGTTATATTAACTACATTTGGTGAAGGTGTTATAGCATTGTGCAATACAGACAAATAAGAATGAACATATACAGTTTTATCATACAGTAAACGAGCTATTCTTCACTAAACAACAACAACCCTATGAAAAAAATTATTTTGCTTGGAATCATTATCGGATTTATTTCCTGCGATTTTATGAATGGTGTTGCCCAAGAGAAAGTTGCGGATAACCCAGAGCTTGGTGAAATGTTTAAAAGTGACCAAGCCGATAGAACTACTCCAAATATCGATTGGAACATTGTACAAAAACACGATAGCGTAAGGGAAAAAAGAGTCTACGAGCTATTAGATTCGAATAAAGTTCTCACCGCCGAGGACTATTATAATGCAGCTTTGATTTTTCACCATGGAGAAGACTCCATTGCCTATGGAATGGCTATGAAGCTGATGAAAAAATCTATCGAATTGGATCCAACAAGAAATAAATGGTACTTTGCTGTAATGACTGACAGATATTTGTTGAGCATAAATAAACCTCAAATTTATGGTACACATTATAAAAGATTAGACAATCACATTTATGTTAGAGAAGAAATGGACTCAACAAAAATTACTGACGCTGAAAGAATAGAATATGGTGTGGAGACTTTAGCTGAGCAAAGAGAGAAAATAAAAAATTTGAATCGAAAAAAGCTAACTGAATTAGTAGCTGAAGGGAAAACCATTGATGAAATAGTCCTAATTGTCAAGCAAGGAAATGATAAAAATTCTGAATATGATTTGCGTGAAAATTGGATGAATAACTTTGGTTATCAACTTGTGAGGGAAGGAAAAAGGGAAGACGCATTAAAAATATTTAAATTAAATACAGAATTACACCCAAATGCTTTTAACACGTTTGATAGTTACGGTGAATGTCTTTTAGCATTGGGGGACAAAGAAAATGCAATCATTGCATATAAGAAATCCTTAGAATTAAATCCTGAGAATGCAAATGCAAAAAAAGTATTATCAGAAATTGAATAGCAAAGCATAGCAGTGAGTCTTATTGCATGCGAGGCTCAGGTTGTTTTATACCCCGTTTGTTATCCTTAACTTGGTTAGAGGTGGATAATAAACGGGGGAAAATCTGCAACACGTTGCCCCCATGCACCGAAATCACCGAGAGGTGACAAAAGAGTGACGAGTTACAATTCGGAGTGAAACGAAGATCCGGCCACAAAGAATTGAGAGAAGTTAAAGAATTTAGAGAATTCAACCAATTGTAGAGACGCACGATCGTGCGTCTCCTTTTTGTCAATAAGAGAATTCAACCGGATGTAGAGGCGAAATATATTTCGCCCAATGAAATAACCCCGAAGGGGTGACAATTTGATAGCCGGGGGTGTCAACCCCCGGAAAAAGAGAGACCAAGAGCAGGCGGTGCACGCTGGTTCGGTGTTCAAGGCACTTCAGCTTCCATGCACCGCAATATCCGAAAAGTGTTAAAGGAGACCGAAGCGTTGCAGATGAGTACCTACAGCCTATAGCCTATCAGCCTACAGCCTTTTCCCAGCGCCCCAGCGGGGTGCAATCTTAATAGAAATGCATGGATATAAAGAGCAGGCGGTGCACGCTGGTTCGCTGTTCAAGGAACTTTAACTACCATGCACCGCAATAACCATGAGGAAGTAAAAAGAGTCCGGAGACAGGAGCCGGAAGTCCGAAGCGTTGTAGCTGCGTACCTACAGCCTATTAACCTAACAGCCTAATCCACTAAACACCCACCAGCGCCCTAGCGGGGTGCAATCTTAATAGAAATGCATGGATATAAAGAGCAGGCGGTGCACGCTGGTTCGCTGTTCAAGGAACTTTAGCTACCATGCACCGCAATAACCATGAGGAAGTAAAAAGAGTCCGGAGACAGGAGTCGGAAGTCCTAAGTGCTGCAGCTATGTACCTACAGCCTTTTCCCAGCGCCCCAGCGGGGTGCAATCTTAATAGAAATGCATGGATATAAAGAGCAGGCGTTGCACGCTGGTTCGCTGTTCAAGGCACTTCAGCCACCATGCACCGCAATAGCCCATTGGTGGTAAAAGAGTCCGAAGCGCTGCAGCGGCGCAGCTACAGCCTCCTCTCCTAAACCCCTACCCCCTTTAAGAACAACGTAAAGCTATATTAATTACATTTGGTGTATTGTATGCCTTTATCATACATATAAACGAGTTGTGTAGCACATTTAAAATTGGCATTATGAAATATTTTACCAAAATGAGAATTCTTATTCTTTTACTAGCAATAACTTTCTTTGCTGGTTGCAAAACGAATCCTTATAAGCAAGCAGAAGAGAAGGTGAAAAAATTCTTTGTGGAATACGAAACAATTGACGTATCGAAAGCAGTTGATAATTTGTATTCTGAAAACAAATGGTCACATACCATCGACAGCGCAATAAATAATTTAAAGTCTCAATTAAATCTCATTAGAGGACAGGTTGGAGAATACAATGGTTACGAATTAATTACCGAAAAGAAAGTTGGAGATTGTTTCTTACAACTGAGTTATATTGTGAAATATGATAGAATGCCAATACGGTTTTCGTTCCAATTTTACAAACCGAAAAGCGATTGGATAATTTATAATTTCAAATTCGACACAGACGTTAGTGAAGAGATGGATAAGTCAAGTGTTTTATACTTCATGGACCTGGACAAATGATAAAATAGCTATGCACCACAACCACTCAGAGAAGTAAAAAGAGTCCGGAGACAGGAGCCGGAAGTCCGAAGTGCTGCAGCTACGTACCTACAGCCTTTTCCCAGCGCCCCAGCGGGGTGCAATCTTAATAGAAATGCATGGATATAAAGAGCAGGCGGTGCACGCTGGTTCGCTGTTCAAGGAACTTTAGCTTCCATGCACCGCAATAGCCCATTGGTGGTAAAAGAGTCCGAAGCGCTGCAGCGGCGCACCTACAGCCTCCTCTCCTAATCCCCTAATCTACTAACATCCGAATCCCCTATCAGGCTAAGGCCAGGAAGGGGTCGGCAGGCGTATGTAGTAAATTACTTTCCCCTTTTGAATATTGTATAGCTATATTTATTACATTTGGTGTAAATGTGTGACTTTATCATACAAGTAAATAAGTTGTAATGCTTAATTAATACCTTACAAATGAGATACAAATTAATTTTAGTTTTACTTACAATTTCTTTTCAGATAAAAGCTCAAGAGACTGAAATTGTTAAAATTAATAGAACCATAGATAGTATTGACTATATCATTAATCAGAAAAATGAGGAAATTAGGCTATTGGTTGAGAAAAAAAACGCACTTTCTTCCCTAAAAAATAAAATTTTAATTGATAATCAAGTTGGTGAAACTTATGTATGCATATTAGGTACTTGCATTTATGAAACACCAAAACAAAATAAAATGCTCGCACGTTTAAAGGGAGGTGATAAAGTAAAATTACTAGAAACACAAGACAATTTATATAAGGTTTTTTTCAATGGAATTACTGGTTGGACACTAAAAACAGGTTTTGAAAGTGATTTTGAAATTCAAAAAAAAGACGCTGCTGCAAAACAAATACTTATTATTAAAGACAAAGTCGAACAAGAAAAAATATTAAGGGGAAAACAAATTGAGGAAGAAAGAATTGCCAATGAGAAAAAAATAAAACAAGAAAATAGAATTGCACAAACAAAAAGGAAAAATGACTTAATAATCAAATATGGTCAAGATATAGGTTTAAAAATCTTTGATGGTCTAGTATGGATTGGAATGACAAAATCAATGTTAATAGACAGTAGAGGCAGACCAAAGGACATAAATAGAACTGTTGGCAGTTGGGGAGTACATGAGCAATGGATTTATACAGGAATTTACATTTACTTAGAAAATGATATCGTGACCAGTTGGCAAGATTAAAAAATACGAATTACGATCGAGTAGAGGCTCTCCCGCTAGTTGAGCTGACGAGAGAGCATTAGCCTCTATGATCATATGGGACCCGATGCAGCAAGTAACAACAAACGAAAGTTAAGCCCTTACAGCCATGGCGAAGAATAGCACAAAATGAGCTGCTACTAACCGCTAAAAACCTAAACCGCTATGTCTTATTCCTATTTTTATTACATTTGGTGTAATGTGTGAGAAAGCAACTCTAAAGCCTGAAGGTTTATTTTATATTGTGGGATTTTGTCATTTACATAATCGATCGTTGAACTGCTAAAAATTAACGTTAATCATGTTTTATTGTAAAACCGAGTGTATGGAAAAAAAGAGAGAATTTAGAAACGTATTTTTCGACACCTCTATTTTGAAAAACGGGTTAGATAATTTCAACAACGTATCAAAATATGAAAACAAATATGACTCTCAATATCTATCCATTTGGTTTAAAAATGAGGAATGGTTGCACGATAATCTTGATGAATTCTTTTCTGACTATAGAAAAGAATTCATACTTTCAACAATTACAATTAGCTATAAAGAGTATAAAATAGGAATAACAACTGACCATCATCATAATTATACAAGTGTTTCAGCAGCAGCTCCAACAAGGCAAGAAATAGAAAACATTTTAGAATCTTTTGAGAATAGTTGGAAAGATTGTTATGTGGAGAATATAATCGTAGAAAATCAACCTACAATATTTATTGGTCATGGAAGAGACCAACAATGGAAAGACTTAAAAGATCATCTTCATGACAAGCACAAATACAAAATAGAATCATACGAAACAGGTGAAAGAGCAGGACATACAATTAGAGATGTTCTTGAAAAAATGTTAGATAATTCAACTTTTGCAATATTAGTAATGACAGGTGAAGATAAAGTTGCAGAACAATCAAGAGCTAGACAAAATGTTATTCATGAAGTCGGTTTATTTCAAGGTAGACTTGGTTTTAACAAAGCAATTGTCTTGCTTGAAGAGGATACAGAGGAATTTAGTAATATTCACGGAATTAATCAGATTAGATTTAAGAGAAATAGGATAAAAGAAACATTTGGTGACGTATTAGCAGTATTAAAGAGAGAATTTAATAATGAGTAACAGTACAATTATCACAAGCCATCCCTTTCACCTGCTTCAAATTGCCCAAGTTTACCTAATTTGCTTTACCTTTAACACGGTAACGGGCAAAGTGGAAAAAGCCCTGCTTTAGGCAAGCAGAGCGCTACGCCAATTAATAAGTAGTAAAACGCTAAAACGCCACCACAATGGAGCTGGAGAAGCTTGGATACAGCGAGCATTTCAAACGGTTGAGGGAGGAGCACTCCCTCGGCAACGTGGATATGGGTAGGGTTATTGCCGAGCACAAGGAGCGGTATACGGTACGAACCGCCTCGGGCGATTTGGACGCCGAGATAACCGGGAACCTGCGCTTTTCGGCACGGGGGCGCGAAGATTTTCCCGCGGTGGGCGATTGGGTTGCCCTCAATGCCGTCGATCCCGACTTTGCCATTATTGTGGGCATACTGCCACGCACCTCAACCATAGCGAGGCAGGCAGTGGGTCAGCGTGGGGAGGTTCAAATAATCGCCACCAACATCGATTACGCCCTCCTGGTTCAAGCCGTGGATAGGGATTTTAGCATCAACCGCCTGGAGCGCTACCTCACCATCTGCAATGCATCGAGGGTTAGCCCCATTGTGGTCTTAACCAAAACCGACCTGGTGAGCGAGCAGCGGATAGCGGAGATAACTTCCAGCGTAAACCAGCGCGTTAAAGGCATTCCCGTTGTGGCCATCAGCAACCAAACGCAAAATGGCTACGAAGCGTTAACGCAGCATATTGAAAAGGGGAAAACCTACTGCATGCTCGGCTCGTCGGGCGTGGGCAAATCGACCCTGCTGAACAACCTTTCGGGTCGAGATGTAATGAGAACCGATTCCATAAGCACCAGCACCAACAGAGGTCGGCACATTACAAGCCACAGGGAGCTAATTGTGCTGGAGGGTGGCGGCATACTCATCGACAATCCCGGGATGCGGGAGGTTGGCATAACCGATACCACCGGCGGGCTGGAAACCACCTTCGACAGCATTGTAGCCCTCTCCCAAAGCTGCAAGTTCCAGGATTGCACCCACACCAACGAGGTAGGCTGCGCGGTGCTTCAAGCCGTTGAGGAGGGCGAAATAGACAGGGCCTCGTACGAGAACTACCTAAAGATGGAAAAGGAGCGGGAACATTTTGAATCAACCGCCACCGAGCGGCGCAAGAAGGATAAGGATTTTGGCAAGTTTCTAAAGAACTACAAGAAGGACGTTAAGAAAGGTAGATACTAGGTGAGTGGTGAGTGGTGAGTGGTGAAGAGTGAAGAGTGAAGAGTGAAAAGTGAAAGGTTAAAGGTTAAAGGTTAAAGGAAGTGCAGTGGCGTACCTATGGCCTAATTACCTAATAACCTAAATTCCTAACCACCTCTTTAGTGACGAGTGACAGAAAAGTTACAAGTTACAAGAGAGTGATGAGTGATGAGTGATGAGTGAAAGGTGAAAAGTGAAAAGTGAAAAGTGAAAGGAAATGCAGTGGCGTATCTACAACCTTTTCCCAGCGCCACAGCGGGGTGCAATCTTAATAGAAATGCATGGATATAAAGAGCATGCGGTGCACACTGGTTCGGTGTTCAAGGCACATTAGCTACCATGCACCGCAATCACCTAGAGGAAGTAAAAAGAGCCGGAAGTCCGAAGTGCTGCAGCTGCATGCCTAAAGCCTATTGACCTAATCGCTTAACAACCTAATTACCTAAACTGCTAAACACCCATATTTTTACTACATTTGGCGTAAGGTGTGACTTAAACATACCTACAGACCTGTAAGCGTTAAGTGCAGGAAGAAACCAATCCTAATGAAACATTTTGTAATTTTACAAAAAAAGAAGATTATGACTTTTGAGAAAACATATGATATTCAAAAGAATAACCAGCTAGTTATTAATCTACCTGAAAGATTTCGATCGAAAAAAAAGGTGAGAGTTATTATCGAGGATATTGATGAGAATAGAGACGATAAACTCGCCATACTAAAAAAAGCAGCCAGCGACCCTATTTTTCTATCCGATATTGCTGAGATTGATTCTGACTTTAGGTATTCCGATAATGAACTGAAATGAAGATTAATAAATGGACTATTTGGCGAGCCAACCTCGATCCAGTAGTTGGTTCTGAGCAAGGAAAATCCAGACCAGTTTTAATCATCAGCGAGGATGATATTAATTCTTTGCTTAACATAGTCAACATTATTCCTATTACCTCCCGAAAACAAGGCAGAGTAATTTACCCAAATGAGGTTTTGCTACCTGCAGAAATTAGTGGACTCAACAAAGAATCTATCGCTCTTTGCCACCAGATTAGAACAATTGATAAGAGTCGTCTGTCTAAAAAATATGGTCAAATAGCTTCCAATGAAATTCAGAACGAAATTATAGATGCTGTTTGTTTTCAATTAGGCATCATTAGAAACTAAATCCACCACCCCACTGCTCAATCAGCACTTTCGAACCTCTGCAATAAGCCACGCCAATAAACGAACGGTAAGCAGTGCTCTAGCCGCCCTAAACACCTAAATACCTAATCCCCTAACATCCTAAATTCCTAACCACCTAATCCCCTAATCTCCGAACCTCCCTCTCAACCTTCTATTCCCGTTTTTGTTATCTTCATTACATCACGGAGCAAAAAATCAAAAGCATGAATCCAACGGTTGATCTATTTTTAAGCAAAGCCCCAAGGTGGCAGGCCGAGATGGAGCGGTTGAGAGCAATCGTTCTTGGCTGCCAACTCTCCGAAGAGCTAAAATGGGGCAAGCCTTGCTACTCGTATCAGAATAGCAACGTAGCCATAATACAAGGATTTAAGGACTACTGTGCGCTTCTGTTTTTCAAGGGTGCCCTGCTAAATGATCCTAGCGGTATTCTTGTCAAAATGGGGGAAAACACGCAGGCGGGGCGTCAGATTCGATTCACCAATGTGCGGGAGATAGCCGAGCAGGAAGCCGTCATAAAAGCTTACATTTACGAGGCCATTGAGGTGGAAAGAGCTGGGCTGAAAGTGGATTTTAAAAAGACAACCGAGTTCACAATTCCCGAAGAATTTCAGCATAAGCTCGATGAAATCCCGGCCCTGAAAGCCGCGTTTGATGCCTTAACCCCGGGACGGCAACGAGCCTACATTCTCCATTTCGCCCAACCCAAGCAATCCACAACTAGGGAGTCGCGGGTTGAGAAATATATTCCCCAAATTCTCAACGGGAAGGGGTTAAACGACTAGCCATTCAAGGTGAAGCTAAGCCAAACCTTGCAATTTTACCTCTGCACAGGTGGTTATGCTGTTCTTCTGCGGTAACAAAGGAAAGTTAACCACTTAGCCACAATAGTGGTTTTTGCTATATTTGTGCCTGAGTTGGAAAGCAATACACTTTCAGTCAAAGGAGCATAATCGCACCGCAATGGAGATAAAATTTGAATCGATAGGAACCATTCACACGCCATTCAAAACAGGCGAAGGAATGCCCATTCAGTCAGTTAGCGCTGAGGGAGTAAAAGGAACCATTGAGCTAAAGCAGGAGCTAGTTGACGGGTTACTAGACCTGGATGGCTTTTCGCACATCATGCTACTCTACCAATTTCACAAGTCAACCGGCTACAGCCTGCACACAAAGCCGTTCATTCAAGAAACTCCACACGGCGTGTTTGCCACCAGAGCTCCTCAGCGACCCAACTCCATTGGGTTATCGGTGGTAAAGCTCATCAGCATCAGCGGTAACGTGCTGGAAATTGAGAACGTGGATATGCTGGATGGAACACCACTGCTGGATATTAAACCGTATATTTCCCAATTCGACATTCACAAAACCGAAAAGAATGGATGGTTTGAGAAAACCCGGGTTAATCTAAAGGAGGTTAAATCGGACGATAGGTTTATGTAAACAAATTTTACTCTTGGCGAAGTTGGCGCATAGCCACCATAAATCCAACAAACCCATGGTTAACAGTAAGAAGTATGGCAGCAACAAAACGCATAGCAATACTCTTTTTTTGGACAGTAATTCTGACCGTGGGAAGCTGCAGCGGGCAGACTGTGACAACAGGTAAGCTCTATTTAAAGGACTTTGATTTCAAGAGCATTTTCGGTTATAAGACTGGCGATCTGAATACAAGCTACTGCCTACTTGGTCGAGGATTCTTCAGGACAATTCATTCTAACGACGCTGACAGCTTAATGAATTGCTGGTTAACCACACACCCCACCGCAATAGTGGTTAAGGTAACGTCGCTGGCTACTCCCCAAAAATCCAACCCAAGTCTCAATATAGCCTATTGCTGGATAATTGATAACAGCGACACGCTGAACAACTACCTCATTAAGGAGGGTTGCTACCCAGGTGGAACCATGCAAAGACCTCAAACTTGGATTGAAATGTCGAAAGAGGAAAAAGCACTTTACAAAAACGCCGACAAACCAAAAGTTAAGATCCTTGTTGACCAGATAGCATATGAAAATTTTCTCCAGCAAATTATATCGGCAGAAAAATATGCAAAGGAGAACAAGCTGGGAATTTGGTCAAATGCTGATCATTAGGAGTAATTTGCATACCGTTAAGTGAGATTGCACAATCCACTAAGCGACCAAGGCAGGCTTCGGAATGCCTTATTACAATAAATAATTATGTAGTATCTTTACGAAAAGATAAAACTATGCTCACCAAAGATAAGCTAAGTAAGGCAACCCAGAATCTCCCAGATTCTTTCACTATCGACGAGTTAATCGACCAGCTAATTTTCATTGAAAAGGTTGAAGAGGGTCTTCGGCAATCCGAAATTGGTAAGGTAATATCAAATGATGATGTTAAACTCATGATTGACAAATGGTCAAAATAGTTTGGACTGAACTTGCCTTAGCAGATTTACAAGGAAGTAAACGATTTCATAGCTCGAGATTCTTTACGCTATGCCAGAATAACAACAGCCAAAATATACCAAAGAATACAACCTGTAAAGGAGAATCCATTAATTGGGAGAAAAGTTCCTGAATTTAGCATTGAAGAAATTCGCGAAGTTATAGAAGGCAATTATAGAGTAGTAAATGATTATCAGATTGATGTACTGAGGATAATTCATTCTGCTAGGTTAATAAGAAAGAAGAGCATTAACTAAACCACTATGGATTGAAAAATCCATAGGTTTATTGAGTGAATAAAATTCACAAATAAGAGCACAAAAGAAAACAGAACAAACAAGAAACTCATTCATACAAAGATTGAGATTTATAGAAACTGAAAGTGCCTGCAA
>DATKVT010000174.1 GCA_035529935.1 Williamwhitmania sp.
CGGCATTGGTAATTACTACCCCGGCGCTCTTACCTACCAATAAATCTTGTGGTGAAGTAATTGCTCCCTTGTTAAAATCATCGGAGGTTACAGCGACTACTGATCCTGTAGCGTCCGATTTCTTAACAGTTCCATAACCAATCACAACAACTTCTTGAAGTTGCTGCGTTGAAACGGTCAATGTTACGTTTACGATTTCTCCAGTTATAACCACTTCTTGTGTGGTGTAGCCAACGCTGGAGATTACTAGTGTGCTGCCCTTGGGAGCGGTCAATGAGAACATGCCATCTAGGTTTGTGGCAGTACCATTTGTTGTTCCCTTAACATACACGGTTGCACCAATTAATGGTGAACCATTAGAGGCGTCAGTGACTTTACCCGAGACTTTTAGGTCCTGAGCGTAAGCCATTCCTCCTGAACATAGGAGCATGCCGGTGATGAGCAAGCTGCCTACTAAAGTGAAGAGGTGCTTCATAATAATACTTTTAGGCTTAGGTAAAACAATAAACAATAAACAATTACTATAAATGTTTGCTAGATTTTCCAATCACAATTTAGGAAAAGATAAGGTAAACTTAACCTAAAGTCAAGAGCTTACTTTATGAAAATCAACGCAATCGAAACCGCAAACGATTGCAATCAACCATTTTCCGAATTAAAAAAAATGAATATTTATTGCCTGAATGTGGATTTGGTCCTTGGGGGTTTCTTGCTATATTTGACTATATTTGAAGAATAAACAATCTTTTGGATTATGAAATCGCATCCAATCACTATCAAAGACATCGCTCGTGAGCTTGGCGTTTCACCTTCAACGGTTTCTCGTGCCCTAAAGGATCATCCAGACATTAGCGAGGAGACACGTCGGCTTGTTAAGGAGCTGGCTGAAAGAATGAAGTATAAGCCTAATGCCATTGCACTTAGCCTAAAAAACAGGAAGAGCAACGTGGTTGGCGTAATAATTCCACAGATAGTACATTACTTCTTTTCGTCGGTTATTAGCGGTATTGAGGAGGTTGCAGGGAAGTATGGCTACAGCGTTATGGTAGCTCAGTCCAACGAGCTGTTCGAGAAGGAAGTTGACGCTATGGCCACCCTAGCCGACGGACGAATTGACGGGCTACTGATATCGATTGCAAAGGAGACAGTGAAGTACGACCACCTCCGCCAGCTTAAGGAGGAGGGTATCGAAATCGTTTTCTTCGATAGAGTTCCCGATGAATTTAAGAGCGATAGCGTGGTAATCGACGATTTTCAGGGTGCACTTAAAGGGGTTCAACATTTAATTGAGCACGGTCGTAGGAGAATTTTGCACCTTGCTGGTCCGCAAACGAGGTTAATTGGTAGAAAGCGGCTTAAGGGTTACCTGCAGGCCATAGAGAATAACCGAATACCTTACGACGAAAAGTTAGTTGTACATTGTGATTCCTTTGATGCTGCGCTTAAGGTTATACCGGATTTGGTTAATGGTGGGCTTGATTTTGACGCCGTGTTTACCGTTAATGACTTCACTGCTGCTGGCGTAATTCAGGCTCTCAAGAAGCTTGGAAAAAGAATTCCTGAGGACATTGCCGTTGTTGGCTATGGCGACGATGACGTTGCGCATATGATTGACCCTACGCTTACCACCATTCGGCAACCCGGAAAGGAGATGGGAATGCAGACAATGGAGCTGCTACACAAACGCCTTTCCTCGTTGGAAGAAGCAACGGATATAATTTCCGAGGTGTTGCAAGCGGAATTAGTTCCTAGAGAAAGCACTCTGGGACATTTTAAGCAAGAAAAATAGCTGCTATAATAATAAGGTATAAAAAAGCGGGAAATTCGATATTTCCCGCTTTTTTGGCTCTATCCCTTTATTTTTAAGGTTTTTTTAACTTTTTTTTAACCTTACCGCAATCGATTTAAATAAGGTTGAATCGAGCTAAATTGCCTCATTTATAGGTGCTTCAACCTCAATTACCACATGTTTTTTCCTTTCTTTTTACCTATTTTTGGACAAAATGAGGACTAACCCTATTCATCCCATAACCTAATGGCTAAAAAACCTAACCTAAAATTTTGGCAAATTTGGAACCTCAGCTTCGGCTTTTTGGGTGTTCAAGCTGGATTTGCATTGCAGAATGCTAATGTATCACGCATTTTGTCTAATTACGGTGCAGATTTGCACAACTTATCTTTTTTTTGGCTATTAGCCCCAATAATGGGACTTATTATTCAGCCATGGGTTGGCGCATCGAGTGATAGAACGTGGAATAGACTTGGTCGAAGAAAACCATTTATTTTAGGTGGTGCAATTGCTGCTGCTTTTGGAATGTTTTTAATGCCTAATTCTCAATTGTTATTAGCGATCATTCCAGCGGTGGCTTTTGGTGCGATTATGCTTGCAATGATGGATGCGTCGTTCAATGTTACTTTTCAACCATTTCGCTCCCTTGTTGCGGATATGACTCCTGCCGAGCAGACAAATATTGGTTACTCAGTTCAAACGGTATTGATTAACCTGGGTGCCGTAATAGGATCATTTTTGCCTTATTTTCTAACGAATGTATTAAACATTGAAAATACTGCTCCAAAAGGACATGTGCCAAACTCGGTTGTCTGGTCATTCTACATTGGAGGATCACTTCTACTATTTTCGGTTCTATGGACTGTGTTTACTACAAAAGAGTATCCTCCCAAGGATTTCGCAAAATATAATGGTACAGATACTGAAGATTTGGAAGGTAAAGAGAGGATAAGCTTTATAAAGACACTTTTCAGCATGCCTAAAATTATGGGTAAGTTGGCTGTCGTTCAATTCTTTTCTTGGTTTGCTCTTTTTACTATGTGGGTCTATACTACGCCTGCGGTTGCTCAGCATGCATGGGGAACTGCAATTGGTGATTCATCATCAGATGCCTATAATAGTGCTGCTAACTGGGTGGGGGTCCTTTTTGGACTGCAGAGTGTTTTTGCTGCGCTATTTGCTATTTTCATGAATAGGCTTGCTGATAAATTTGGTCGTGTTAAAACCTATTCAATTTCTCTTCTCCTTGGGGGGCTTGGATTCCTTTCCATGTATTTTTTACAAAACCAATATTCTCTCATATTATCAATGATAGGTGTTGGTATATCATGGGCAGCAATTTTAGCAATGCCATACGCTATTTTAGCTAGGTCACTACCTTCCGATAAAATGGGTGTTTATATGGGCATATTCAATATAACAGTTGTTGTGCCTCAAATATTCAGTGGTTTACTTCTTGGAACAATGTTAAAATACGTTTTCCATGAGAGGGCAATCTTTATGATAATATTGGCAGGTATATCAATGATTATTGGAGGATTAAGTGCAGCGTTAATTGTGAAAGAGAATAGGGCTTAATTTACTGGTTATGTTTAAAATTAGGGCATGCATTTTCGACCTCGATGGAGTTATTGTCGATACCGCCAAATACCACTATCTGGCTTGGAAAAGGCTGGCGCATGAGCTGGGGTTTGAGTTTTTGGTCGATCATAACGAGCGGCTGAAAGGAGTTAGCAGAATGACCTCACTCGACATTCTATTGGAGGTGGGCGGTTTATCCTTTTCATTACCGGAAAAGGAGAAGATGGCTGCAAAGAAGAATGAGTGGTACCTTGAGTATATACGCAGAATGACACCAGAAGAGATTCTTCCTGGCGTGGAGGATTTTTTAGCCTCTCTCAAATCGCAGGGTGTGAAGATTGCCCTTGGCTCGGCTAGTAAAAATGCTCGTCTCATTCTGGAACAGGTGGGCCTACAATTCACTTTTGATGCGGTAATTGATGGCAACAAAGCGTTGAAGGCAAAGCCCGATCCTCAGGTTTTTCTGCTTGGTGCAGAAGAATTAAAGGTTTCCCCCCCTCAGTGCGTTGTATTTGAGGATGCCGCCGCTGGAGTGGAGGCTGCAAAAAATGCGGGCATGTATTGCATTGGCATCGGATCGCCCGAAATATTGGGATTAGCCGACAAGGTCATACCGGGCTTTTTAAACATTACAACTGAAATTATTTCTTTATAAGGACTTCAAAAAAAAATTAGAATATGAGCTCCTACTTGAAGCATGATGAGTGGAATATTATTGAGGAGGGTTTTCATCCCGAAAAAAGTCGTGATTCCGAAAGCCTCTTCAGCATCGGTAATGGACACATGGGGCAGCGCGCCAACTTTGAGGAAAAATACTCGGGTAGCACAATGCAAGGCCATTACATTGCCGGCATTTACTATCCCGACAAAACACGCGTTGGCTGGTGGAAAAATGGCTACCCCGAATACTTTGCTAAGGTTATTAATGCACCTAGCTGGATAGGCATTGATATTAAGGTCGATGGAGATTACCTCGATTTGGCTACCTGCAAAATTCTAGAGTTTCACCGTACACTAAACATGAAGCAGTCGGTTATTGAGCGCTCATTTACGGTTGAAATGCCATCGGGCGTTCAAGTTAAGGTGAAGTCGACCCGCTTTGTTAGCATAGTTGAGCACGAACTTGGGCTAATTCGGTATTCAGTTACCCCATTGAATAGTAGCGCTAACCTTGAAATTCTTCCCTATATCGATGCTGATGTAGAAAATGAGGATTCCAACTATGGCGAGAAGTTCTGGGAAAAAACCGATGGGTCCTGCTACCACCACGAGGCATACATCGCCTCCAAGACAAAAAAGTTGGACTTTCACATTTGTACCGGAATGCTCTTTGACATTTTTGCCGGTGGAAGTAAGCTCAGCACCAAGGCACATTTGGTTGAAGAGGATTTGCTACTCGGCAATCGGGTTATGTTAAGTGCTACTGCTGGCGAGGAGATTGTTGTGTATAAGTATGCTGCTGTAGTAACTTCTCTTGACCATAAGGCTTCAGACCTTATGCAGGTTGCCCGCAAAAAACTTCAGGAAGCCAACGAAAAGGGGTTTCAAACTCTTTTTAACGAGCACGTGGCAGAGTGGGAACGGAAGTGGGAGCACAGCGACATTGTTATTGAAGGTGATGTTGCTGCTCAGCAGGGTATTCGATTTAATATTTTGCAGCTTAATCATACCTACACAGGTAAGGATGCTCGACTAAATATTGGACCTAAAGGGTTTACTGGCGAGAAGTATGGCGGAAGTACCTATTGGGATACTGAGGCTTATTGCTTCCCCTTCTTTATGGCTACGGCTGGCGAAGAGGTGGCTAAGAATTTGCTGGTATACCGTTATAACCATTTGCAGAAAGCCATTGAAAATGGTGAGAAGCTTGGCTTCACCAATGGTGCTGCTCTTTATCCAATGGTTACTATGAATGGGGAGGAGTGTCACAATGAGTGGGAAATCACCTTTGAGGAGATTCACCGGAATGGTGCCATAGCCTATGCCATTTATAGCTATGTGAGGTCAACCGGTAATGAAAGCTATCTCGCCGATAAGGGCTTAGAGGTCCTGATGGGGATAGCTCGTTTTTGGGCTCAGCGGGTAAACTACTCGGAGGCCAAAAAGAAATATGTAATGCTCGGGGTTACTGGTCCAAACGAGTACGAAAACAACAGCAACAACAACTGGTACAGCAATACTATTGCTGCATGGTGTTTGGAATATGCCATAAAGGCTGCTGGAATTGTGAAGACACAGAATCCTGCCCGATATAGGGAGATTGTTGCAAAAACCTCTTTCGATGATTCAAAGGAGATTGCAAAATGGAACGACATTATTGCAAATATGTACTATCCTTACGAGAAAAACTTAAAGGTTTTCCTTCAGCAGGATGGATATATGGACAAGGAGCAAATTCTGGTAAAAGATTTAGATCCAGAACAGCGTCCACTTAACCAAAAGTGGTCGTGGGATAGAATTCTTCGTTCATGCTTTATTAAGCAGGCCGATGTGCTTCAAGGGATATACTTCTTCGAAGAGCGGTTTGATCTTGAGACCATTAAGCGCAACTTTGAGTTTTACGAGTCGAGGACCGTTCACGAGTCGTCGCTTTCACCCTGTGTCCACTCCATATTGGCAGCTAAAATTGGCAATATCGACAAAGCATACGAACTTTATCTCCGTACTGCTCGTCTTGATATCGACGATTATAATAAGGAGGTAAGAGAGGGCCTACACATTACTAGTATGGCAGGAACTTGGCTCTCCATTGTAGAAGGTTTTGGTGGTATGCGAGTGAAGGAGGGTAAGGTCTCTTTTGCACCGCAAATTCCAAAGCAGTGGAAGGCATACTCATTTAAGGTTCTCTTTAAAGGGGTAGCCTTAAGGGTAAGAGTGACGTCCAAGGAAGTTGTTATTTTCAATGAGCACGGTAATGAGCTTACATTTGGCGTATATGAAAAAGATTTTACGGTGAGCAAAGGCGGTAGTATTACTGTTGCCTTAAAGGGCTAAAACAAAAATCCGGTAATAGGGTTACTATACCGGATTTTTCTTTAATGGTTTTCACCTATCTTTGTGAAAATAAGTAATTCATCTTAAACTGTTCATAATGAGTAGTAATCGTTTTCCCACCGGAGTAGTTACCGGAAAGACTGTTCAAGAAATTTTTGCGCACGCAAAGGCAAATCAGTTTGCTCTTCCAGCCGTAAATGTAACTGGAACCAATACCATTAATGCCGTTCTTGAAACAGCTCGTTCAGTAGAGTCACCTGTTATTATTCAGTTTTCAAATAGTGGTGCAGCGTTTTTTGCTGGAAAAACAATTTCCAATGAAGGACAACGTGCAAGCATTCTTGGCGCCATTGCTGGTGCATTGCATGTGCACACCCTGGCAAAAGAGTATGGTGTAACCGTCATTCTTCATACCGATCATGCTGCAAAAAAATTGCTTCCTTGGATCGATGGCCTGCTAGACGCAGGAGAGGAGCATTACAAGAAAACAGGTGCACCTCTATTTAGCTCACACATGCTAGATCTATCCGAAGAGCCAATCAAGGAGAATATCGAAATTTGCAAAAAGTATCTTACCCGAATGAGCAAAATGGGTATGACGCTCGAACTGGAGTTGGGTATTACAGGCGGAGAAGAGGATGGTGTTGACAATTCGGGCGTTGATAGTTCTAAGCTGTATACTCAGCCCGAGGAGGTTGCTTATGCTTACGAGGAACTCATAAAGATTAGCCCCAACTTTACCATTGCCGCTTCGTTTGGGAATGTTCATGGTGTATATAAGCCAGGCAACGTGGTGCTCAACCCAAAGATTCTGCATAATTCACAGGAGTATATCCAGAAGCATTACAACACTGCTCCCAAACCAGTAAATTTTGTATTCCATGGTGGTTCGGGCTCCGAAAAGCACCTGATTGCAGAAGCATTAACCTACGGCGTTATTAAAATGAATATCGACACCGATATGCAGTGGGCATACTGGGATGGTATTAGAAAATATTCCATGGCAAAAAAGGATTACCTCCAAGGCCAGATTGGTAACCCAGAGGGCGAAGATTCTCCAAACAAGAAGTATTACGATCCACGCGTTTGGTTACGTGAAGGGGAGAAGGAGATGGTAGTTCGCTTGAAAGAGGCATTTGCTGACCTAAACGCCATCAACCGTAATAAGTAATAAACTTTCCACGTTAACAATTTTAAAAGGTTGGCGGCTGAATTTATTCGGGCCAACTTTTTTTTTACCTAAAACTCAAGTCATGAAAAGGAAACTAATTCTACTATTGATGTTTTTGGCATTGGTGTTTTCATCAACCTTTGCACAAAAACCGGAGCGAGTGGAGCCACCAAATTGGTGGACCAACATGAAGGATGGGAGTCTTCAACTGCTAATCTATGGAAAAGATATTGGCAAAACGTCAGCAACTTTAAGCTATCCCGGTGTTGTAGTTCGGAAGGAAGTTAGAACAGAAAACCCCAACTACCTTTTTCTTTATCTCAGTATTAATCGTGACGCCAAACCAGGTAAATTTAAGGTATCCTTGAATACCAACGGAAAAGAGGTTTCGTCTTTTAATTATGAGCTTAAACAACGCGTAGCAGGTTCAGCAGAGCGAAAGGGGTTTGGAAGTGAGGATGTTATTTACCTTCTTATGCCCGATAGATTTGCCAATGGTGATCCATCTAATGATTATCAGAAAGGATACAAAGACACCGTTAACCGAAAGGATCCCAATGCACGTCATGGTGGCGATATCAAAGGTATTGCTGAACACATCGATTATATCAAGAATCTTGGAGCAACCGCGGTTTGGATCAACCCCTTGGATGAAAATAACATGAATAGAACATCCTACCATGGTTATGCCATTACCGACTTTTACAAAACCGATCCTCGGTTTGGCTCAAATGAGGACTATCAAAAGTTGGTGGCCCAGTTCCACGCAAACGGAATTAAGGTTATTAAGGATATGGTATTTAACCATTGTGGTAGTAACCACTGGTGGATGGCCGATTTGCCAAGCAAAGACTGGATAAATCAATGGCCAGAGTTTACTCGGTCGAGCTTCCGTGCTTCCACCATTTCCGACCCACATGGAACGGCCATTGACCGGAAATATATGGTCAATGGATGGTTCGACAAAACAATGCCCGATTTAAACCAACGTAACCCATTGTTGGCTGATTACCTCATTCAAAATAGCATCTGGTGGATTGAGTATGCTGGTTTAGATGGCATCCGCATGGATACCTATCCATATCCCGATGCCGATTTCATGTCGTATTGGGATCAGCGAGTTCTCCTTGAGTATCCCAATTTTAATATTGTGGGTGAGGTTTGGATGTCGCAGCCTTCTTGGTGTGCCTACTGGCAGGCAAATTCCCCAGAAGCAGGAAAGTTTAACTCAAACCTTCCATCTGTGATGGACTTTCCCCTAACTTTTGCCATGGAAAAGGCATTTGATGAGCCAAGTGGGTGGGATACGGGACTCATGCGGCTATACGACATTTTGTCGCAGGACTTCCTCTATGCCAATTTGAACAATATTATGGTATTTGCAGTAAATCATGACCTCAGCCGCTTCTTTAAAACGAAGGAGCAAGTTGATATTAATCGCTATAAGTTAGCCATGACATTTCTGCTCACAACCCGTGGCATTCCTCAGGTTTACTATGGAGAAGAAATGCTGATGTATGGCGACAAAGCCAATGGTGATGGTACAATACGGCAGGACTTCCCTGGTGGTTGGAAGGCCGATACCATAAATGACTTTATTCGTGAAGGCAGAACGCCACTGCAAAATGAGGCATACGATTTCTTTTCCACCTTGGCAAATTGGCGTAAAGGATCATCAGCACTGACCCAGGGCAAGCTTATTCAGTATGTTCCACAGGATAATGTTTATACCTACTTCAGAATAAGCCCACAGCAGGTGGTAATGGTGGTGCTTAATTCGGGCAAGGAACTTAAAGAGGTTGATCCTATTCGATTCAAGGAGTCAATTGGCAACTATAAAGTTGGGGTAGATATTCTAACTAAAATGCATGTTGACCTTTCTAAGCCATTTACAATTCCTGCAAGGAGCGAAATGGTGCTACTCCTTCAGAACTAGGATATTGAGTTAAAAAAATAGGCTGCTCATTATGGGCAGCCTATTTTTTTTTGGTTTATTTCAACCTAATCTCCAAAACTAATTCCAACACCTTTAGCGGTGATGACCATGGAGCTTGTTGGCTCTACAAAATTTGGTCTATCTATGGCATCAAGCAAAGGAACTGATATGATGTTCGGGTGACGATAAGCTACCATGGTTCCAAAATTTCCGGCTAGGACCTCCTCAAAAGCCTTTACTCCAAATTGTGTCGCAAGAATTCGGTCGTAGGCATTGGGGATACCACCTCGCTGAAGGTGTCCAAGCACTGTCTCTCTCATATCTGCTTCAAAACCAGCCATTTTGAGATCCTTCATGAGTTTGGATGCAACGCCGCCCATCCGAAGGTTGGCATAGCCAACTTCATCTGATTTTTCGGAGGTAATGTCACCACCCATTGGTTTGGCACCTTCGGCAATTACCACAATGGCAAACCCTTTTCCACGGGAGAATCTACTATTCAAACGGTCCAATACCACTTCAAGATCGTATGGAATTTCAGGAATCAAGCACACGTCTGCCCCACCAGCAATTGCAGCATGTAGGGCAATCCATCCAGCATAGCGCCCCATAACCTCAAGAATAAGAACGCGATTATGGCTTGCTGCAGTAGTTACCAGTTTGTCAACAGCATCCGTGGCAATCTGAACAGCTGTTTGAAATCCGAAAGTAAAGTCGGTCGCCGATAGGTCGTTGTCGATGGTCTTTGGGACACCAATAACGTTAAGTCCTTTTTCGTATAGCTGCTGGCTAATCTTTTGTGATCCATCACCACCAATACTAATTACGGCATCCACACCAAGATACTGCAACTTGCGAATCATTTCGTCAGAGCGGTCAACTGCGCTCCAAGTGCCGTCGTTGTTCTTTACAGGCCAAGCAAAGGGACCTCCTTTATTTGTGGTTCCAATTAACGTTCCTCCTTGAACGTGGATACCTGCAACAGATTTTTCGTCCAAGACTCTGATTTCAGTGGGCTCCCGTAAGATGCCATCAAAGGATTGAATACTGCCGATTACCTCCCAATCTTTTTCTTGTGCAGCGCGCTTTACCACTGCTCTAATCACTGCATTAAGTCCGGGGCAATCTCCTCCTCCGGTGGCAACTAAAACTCTTTTCATATACTTTATATGTTTGTTATAAAACGTTCATTGCTTGGTTCACATTTTTTTCCAGCTTACAAAAGTAGCTTTTTGTCTCTAAATCGATAAAAAATGACAAATTAAATTTTAAAATTTTATATTTGTAATTCGTTGATAATAAGTTTTGTAACATTTAAAGAAATAGCCATGAGATCAATGTTAAAACGATTGCGCTCCTCCTACACCGGCCTTGGTTTCGCAATTTTGCTTGCTACTTTCGTGCTCTTTTCTTCCTGTAATAATACAGGAAACAATCAACCTGCACAAAAGTTTCAGGTTGCTCATCCAGAATGGTCATACAATGCAACCATTTATGAAGTAAACCTTAGGCAGTATACTCCAAGTGGCACCTTGACTGAGTTCAAGAGCCATATACCTGAATTGAAAAAACTTGGTGTAAAGATTATCTGGTTTATGCCAATATATCCCATTGGAGAAGTTAACCGCAAGGGATCCCTCGGTAGCTATTATTCTGTAAAGGATTACATGAAAGTTAATCCAGAGTTTGGCACCATGGAAGAGTTTAAGGATGTGGTTAAAATACTGCACGAAAATGGCATGAAGGTGATCCTTGACTGGGTTGCTAATCACACATCACAGGATAATGCTCTAATTACTGAGCATCCCGACTGGTATAAGCATGACTCCACCGGAAAGATTGTTTCTCCCTTTGACTGGACGGACGTGGCTCAGCTCGATTACTCGAAGCCTGAACTGCAAAAGTATATGATAGGGGCCATGAAGTATTGGCTAACAGAGGCTGATGTTGATGGATTCCGCTGCGATGTAGCAGGAATGGTGCCAACGCCATTCTGGAATAAAGCTCGTGCAGAGTTTGATAAGGTAAAACCCGTATTTATGCTTGCCGAAGCGGAACAGCCCGATTTGCAGGAATACGCTTTTGACATGACCTATTCTTGGGAATTTCACCACATTATGAACGCCATTGCTCAGGGGAAGGATTCTATTCCGCAGCTTGACTCTTGCTTCCAAAAGGAGCTGGTAACCTACCCTAAGAATGCTTTTCGTATGCGCTTTATTACCAACCATGATGAGAACAGCTGGAATGGCTCTGAGTTTGAACGGATGGGCGATGCGGTTAAGGCTATGGCTGCTCTTACCTTTGTGGTTCCCGGTATGCCTTTGATTTATAGTGGGCAGGAGGTCGGAATGCATAAAAGACTGCGCTTTTTTGATAAGGATACCATTAATTGGCCCAATAATGAATGGTTTCCGTTCTATCAAAAGTTAGTTGAGCTCAAAGCTACCAATCCAGCACTACTGTGTGGAGAAAAGGGTGCAGATATGTTCCGTATAAAGTCGGCAAACAGTAAGATTTACGCTTTTACACGTGAAAATGAACAAGGGAAGGTGCTGGCTATTTTCAATTTCAGCAAAAATAAACAATCCTTTACCTTGGATAATGAAGCATTGGCTGGCCATTATGTCGACCTGTTTGCAGATAAGGCAACGGAAATAGATATTCCCGCAAAGGCTGACTTTACCCTTGGCCCATGGGGCTTCTTAATTTACGTTAAGAAATAGTTTGCATTGATATTGATTGCTTAAGGGGGATGCATTTGTGTCCCCTTTTTTTGTGGATTTCAAAAACTGGAATTGGGTAGATTTCAAAAAATAGTGTTCTACAGCATTTTGTCCAGCAAAACATAAAGGTAATGATGTTGTTTGGTCTAATAAATCGTATCGGTTTTATATTTTTGTATGCTGAATTGTATATTCGTGCATTTGGGCAACGATAATTTTTAAAAGTAATATACTACAGATGACACCACTTAACGTTAAAGGTAAAGTTCATTGGATTGGAGTGAACGACAGGAGAAAGCACCTGTTCGAAAATATGTGGCCTTTGGATAATGGCGTTGCATACAACTGTTACATGATTCTTGATGGGCAAACAGCATTGGTAGACACAGTAGAGCTGCGATCGGGCGGTAATTTTGTTTCAAAGGTGGAAGGTTTATTGAAGGGTAGAACGCTCGATTATCTAATTATTAACCACATGGAGCCCGACCATTCTGGAGAGATTAGATCCATAATTGAAAGGTATCCATCAGTAATGCTGGTTGGCAACCTCAAAACTTTCAAAATAGTGGAAGCATACTGGGGAATCAAGGAGAATCTTTATATGGTGGAGGATGGTCATACGCTCGACTTGGGTTACCATAAGCTCAAATTTGTTATAACTCCTTGGGTGCACTGGCCCGAAACAATGATGACATTTGATGAAACCGATGGCATTCTATTTTCCGGTGATGCGTTTGGTTCGTTCGGCACCTTAGATGGTGGAGTTTTTGACGATGAAATCAACTTCGATTTTTACGAGGATGAAATGCGTCGCTACTACTCCAACATTGTTGGAAAATATAGCAATATGGTGCAAAAGGCATTTAAAAAGTTGGAAGGCGTTCCCGTAAAGGCCGTTTGCCCGACTCATGGCCCGGTTTGGCGCACTAACCCTGAAAAAGTTCTTGGCCTCTACGATAAGTGGAGCAAATATGAAACGGAGGAGGGAGTGGTAATAATTTATGCTTCCATGTATGGTTCAACGGAGGAACTAGCCGATCATATTGCACGTCAACTGGTGGAAAATGGAATTATGAACGTCCGAGTTTTTGACGTTTCCAAGACACACATTTCTCACTTGATAAATGCAATCTGGAAATATAAGGGCGTAATACTTGGAAGCGTCGCTTACAATTCCGAGATGTTCCCTCTCATGGAGCAGTTAACTAGGGAGTTGGAACACATGGCTGTTAAGGATCATCTCTTGGGTATTTTTGGCTCATATAGCTGGAATGGTGGTGGAGCTAGAAGTTTGTTTAAATTTTCAGAGAATATTGAATGGGAGCTTGTTGCTGAACCGGTAGATATATATGGTATGCCAAACGAAGAAAAGTTAGATAGGTGTAGTTCCGTTGCAGCTGGTATGGCCAATAGGTTAAAAGCATTGCGCAAATAGGTTCCAATATACATTATCTATTGTATCATGGCTGATTTTATAAATATTCCTTTAGGAGTTACTTTTGAGTCGTCGCAGCTAGTAACCGAAAATGATTCGGCAAAAAGATACGGCTCAGGTATGGTAGATGTTTTTGCAACGCCAGCAATGATTGCGCTAATGAAAAATGCCTGTTTGAATGCAGTTGCTCCTTTTCTTCCTGTAGGTTATGGAACTGTAGGGGTGGAGGTTAATGTTACTCATACAAAGCCAACACCAATAGGCGGTCATGTGGTGTGCAAGGCATCCCTTGTAAGTGTTGATGGCCGAAGGCTTCAGTTTGAAGTCATTGCCAATGATGATGATGGAGAAATAGGGAAGGGGAGCCATAGTCGATTCATTGTCGATATGGATAAGTTTTTACAAAAACTTAAAAAATAATTAGATTAGACTAATGGCAGGTATCGTTTCCTGCCATTTTTGTATATTTAAGAACAAAAAAATGCATCTGAATAATCCAATTACTCTTCTCTTGTTTATAATTGGGTGTTGCATAAGGCATATATCCACCCTTTAACAATAAAACCGGAACATGGAAAAACAGTCATTTTTTGGTCACGAAATATATACAGTTCACTCTTCATCTGTGGATTTTTCGAAGAGGTTATCTGCAGTGGCATTGCTGGAGCTCTTTCAGGAAAGCGCCTGCCAGCATTCCGATAGTCTGGGCATCGGTCGCAATTATTTAAACGATAAGGGCTTATTCTGGGCTTTAAGCCGCATTACCATTGAGCTAGGGAAAATGCCAGAACGAGGAGATGAGGTTGTGGTAAAAACCTGGCCAAAGGCTATGGACTCTGTTTTCTCCTATCGTGATTTTTTGTTGCTCAACACGAAAGACGAAGAAGTTCCTTTGGCTAAGGCCACTTCAGTTTATGTTCTTCTGGATACTGCCGCTCGGCGTCCTCAAAATATTGAACCCTATACCGCTTCTGTTCCACTTGTTACTAGTGAAAATGCTATTGAAGCCCGACCTGATAAAATTGATGCCTTGCCCTGTGCCTGGAATTACTCCAAGGGAGTTGTTCGATACGGTGACATCGATATGAATGGTCAAGTTAATGTCATTAAATATTTGGAGTGGATTTTAGATAGCTACAACTGGGAACATCATCAAAGTAATATTCTCGAAAAGGTTGAACTTAACTATATTGCAGATGCAATCTGTGGCGAAGCGTATGTGGTTAATATGGCCTCAAAGGGTAGGGGAGTTTATCTTAACAATGTAGTTAGAGAGGAAGACCAGAAGGAATTAGTTCGAGCAAGAATTCATTGGGCAACGCGTTAAATACCTATATAGTATGCAACTATCACCTTCCGACCTTGACCAACTTAAGCAAAATGGTATTTCACCAGAAAAACTTGAAACCCAGCTAACCAATTTCGAAAAAGGATTTCCTTTTATGGAAATAGTGGCTCCTGCTACTGTTGGCAATGGTATAATGTTCATTAACGATTCAGAACGAGTAAAATCTATTGAGCGTTACAAACGCTATGATGGTGCTAGGCTGAAATTTGTTCCTGCGTCGGGTGCAGCAACCAGAATGTTTAAAGACTTGTTTGAATGCCTTGATGAAATAAAGAAGAAAGGACGAGCTTTGTTTGACGATAGGTCGTTCAACTCAGCATATGCCTTCTTTGAGCAGATTCGCAACTTTGCTTTCTTCCCAGAGTTAGCCAAGAATTTAAGAATAAAGGGTTATGCGGTGGACACATTGTTGGAGCAAAAAAAGTATGGTACCATTCTGGAAGTGTTGCTAAATAAGGATGGAATGAATTACGGAACGCTGCCCAAGGGATTGCTGAAGTTTCATTTCTACGGCGATACGGTCCGAACAGCCGTAGAGGAGCACTTGGTTGAGGGTGCACTTTATGCACGCGAATCTTCCGGTAGCGTATCAATTCACCTCACTGTATCGCCGGAGCATATTGAAGGCTTTACGCATAAACTTAAGGAGATTACTGCATTCTATGAAAATAAGTTTGGGGTCTCCTACCGAGTTTCGTTCTCGGTTCAGAAGAAATCTACCGACACCATTGCTGTTGATGTGGAAAATAACCCCTTCAGAGAGCCCAATGGACAAATGCTTTTTCGACCTGGAGGCCATGGTGCACTGCTCGATAACCTAAACGATCTTATTGAGCCATTAATTTTTATAAAAAACATTGACAACATTGTTCCTGACCATTTAAAGGCCGAAACGGTCGATTATAAGATGGTAATTGCTGGATTGCTTTTGGAGGTAAAGGAATTGGTACATTCCATACAGCAAAAAGTTTCTAGCAATGAGTTTGCTGAATCAGAGTTAGCGAAAGCACAACAAACTCTGCTTCACCGATATTTTATAAAGCTACCAGATCGGTCTGATTATAAAAATTCCAATTTGTGGGCAAATGCCTTAGTCGAGTTCCTCGATAAGCCAATTCGAGTATGCGGTATGGTCCGAAATGAAGGGGAACCTGGTGGTGGACCTTTTTGGGTAAAGTCGAAAGATGGTCACCTTTCTCTTCAAATAGTGGAGAGTTCACAAATTGATCTCAAAAACAGCAGTCAAAAGGTGATGTTTTCTCGTTCCACCCATTTTAACCCAGTGGACATCGTTTGTTGGACTTACAATTTTGAAAATACGAAGTTCGACCTCAAGCAATTTAGCGATCCGGAAACTGGGTTTATTGCCCAGAAGTCAAAGGATGGGAGAATTCTTAAGGCACAAGAACTTCCTGGCCTATGGAATGGCTCAATGGCTCAATGGCTAACCCTTTTCGTTGAAGTACCATTAATTACATTCAACCCCGTGAAATCCGTAAATGATCTTTTGCGGCCCGAGCATCAGCCAAATCCGCAAAATTAGGATAAGTAATATTCATTGGTTAACGATTTGTTAACAAACAAATTATATTGGACTAAGAATTAAGTAACATGGCTCCCTTACATTTGATGCATTAATTACATCGAATTGAAAAACCTAAAAAGCCATGAAGAACACTTACAAAGTTTTGTTCCTTTCCATGTTACTTGCAGTGTCAGTATCATTAGCTGCTGAGAACACCGATAAGAAGGTAAATACCGATGCCACGAGTTCTTCAACCTGTTCAATTTCAGGTCAAGTATTAGATCAAACCACTGGTGAGGCCCTTGCAGGGGTTGCTGTAAAAGTTGCTGGTACCGACAAGGTTACCTATACCGATTTTGATGGCAAGTTTGCTTTTGTTGGTTTAGGGCAAGGAGAATATACCTTGGAGTCTTCGCTTATCTCCTATGAAAAAGGGCTTCTAAATAGTTTTGAAATCAATGCTGGCGAAGTAAAAAGTGTTGAAATTTCACTGAATAAGTCGAAATAACTTTCTTTCTATTGAAAGGCGTGCAGCGAGTTCATAACATGAATTCGCTTTGCTATTCTAGGGACTGAGTATTGGTGCGTGTTCTATTGAAAATCGTCGAAGGATATCTGATGTCCTCCAGAAATAGCCCAAGCGCAGGCGCTGAGGTACTTGCTGCTCCACGATTCTTCTCCTCCGCGATTTCTATTAGCTGCTCAGGCGAAATTCTTCCGCGCCCCACATCTATAAGTGTACCAACAATTGCCCTAACCATGTTTCTCAGGAAGCGATCGGCGGTGATTGTGAATACTAGCAAATTTTCATTTTCTCTATGCCAGTGCGCTTTGTAAACCTTGCAAATGTTCGTTTTGTTATCGGAATGAAGTTTGGCAAAGCTCGTGAAATCATTCATTTGTAGCAGCAAATCAGCAGCAATATTCATTTTGTTTTCGTCAACATGCTGGGAAAAATAGTAGGCGAATCCACTATTAAAAGGATTTTTGTAATGGGAAAGGTAGTAACGGTATGTACGCTCAACGGCATCGAATCGTGCATGTGCATTTGGGGAAACGGGCGAAATGCTAAAAACAGCTATACTGCTTGGAAGAATTTTATTTAGCTGATACTTTGCTTTTTCTAGATCAATATCTGTTGCCGAAGCATTAAAATGAGCTACAAAATAGCTGGCATGCACACCTGCATCGGTCCTACCACAGCCTACAGTTTCAACACCTTCCCGAAATATTGTGGAAAGTTTGCCATTTAAAACTTGCTGCACCCCCATACCGTTTAGCTGCGCTTGCCAGCCAACATACTCTGATCCATCGAAAGAAAGCTCAATGAAATACCGCCCCATTGTTCTGATTGATATAGTTGTGGTAAAATTACATAATTAGGACTAGACACCTTCACTTAAGAACCATGCAAAGTTAAAAAATCACAAAAGGCTTCATTATTCTGCGTGTTTAATGCTTTTTAACTGTCGTTAACACCAATAAGTAGTTAATAATTGCAAATTTGTAATCGTTATAATTAAATCCTTAGAATTCTCAGCATTATGGGAGAAATGGTTAACATTAAAGAGCTCAACGAACGCATTCAGCACGAAAGCTCGTTTGTTGATATTATTTCGATGGAAATGAACAAGGTGATTGTTGGACAAAAGCACCTTGTTGAAAGTTTAATGGTGGGGTTGCTCTCCGATGGGCATATTTTGCTCGAAGGTGTTCCCGGTCTAGCCAAAACTTTGGCGATAAAAACGTTGGCAAGTACAATTGATGCCAAGTTTAACCGAATCCAGTTTACCCCTGACTTGTTACCTGCTGACTTGATAGGTACGCTTATCTATAGCCAGAAACGGGAGGCATTTGAGGTTCGTAAAGGTCCAATTTTTGCCAATTTTATTCTTGCTGATGAAATTAACCGTTCTCCTGCAAAAGTGCAGAGTGCCTTACTTGAGGCGATGCAGGAACGACAGGTTACCATTGGTGAGCAAACTTTTAAATTGGAGGACCCATTTTTGGTTCTTGCCACTCAGAACCCGATCGAGCAGGAGGGAACTTACCCGCTTCCAGAAGCGCAGGTTGACCGTTTCATGATGAAGGTGAAAATTAGCTACCCGAAAAAGGAGGAGGAAAAGCTAATCATGAGGCAGAATTTGCTTAACAAATTTCCAACTGCAAATGCAGCTCTCAAAACGGAGGATATTGCAAGAGCTAAGAGTGTTGTTAAAGAGGTATACATGGATGAAAAAATTGAACGTTACATCCTGGATATTATCTTTGCTTCCCGTTATCCTAAGGAATATAACCTTAGCCGTTTGGAGGGAATGATTTCATATGGGGGCTCGCCTCGTGGTTCTATTTCACTTGCCTTGGCATCGAAGGCTTACGCTTTTATTAAGCGTAGAGGCTACGTTATTCCCGAAGATGTTAGGGCTGTTTGTGCCGATGTACTGAGGCATCGTATTGGTTTAACCTACGAAGCCGAGGCCGAAAACCTCACCAGTGACGATATTATATTTGAAATTCTAAATGCTGTTGAAGTTCCATAGTACTCTATTCTTGATTCTTTTTGGGTTAAGCTCCGGCATAACGTTGCCCTTGGCTGGTCAAAATTTTATTGGCTATTCAAAGACACAGATTCGAACGATGGTTCGGGATAGCCTTCCAGAATTTTACTTCGCTAAGGAAGTTATCAATGGCGATCGGAGCTTCCTGAAATTTGAGAATACTATGGAAGAGCAAACAGTGCTGTTCATTCTAAATCGTAAAGGTGTATGTATTGGGGTAAACCGTATGTATAACTTTGGTGAGAAGGATGCTGTGGAAAAGGAGCTCTCCTTAAAATACCGCAAGGTTTCAAAAAGTGAGTGGCGTTTCAAGCAACAAGGGAAGGAGTATGCCGCGATTCTTAAAGAGGATGAATGGTTTTTGAAGCTCATTATTAAACCTCGAAAAACAAATAAGAGTGGAAACAACTGAGCTATTAAAAAAGGTTCGAAAGATTGAAATTAAAACACGTGGTCTTTCGCATCATATATTTGCTGGTGAATACCATAGCGCCTTCAAGGGGCGTGGTATGACCTTTAGCGAGGTTAGAGAATACCAGTATGGGGATGATATTCGCAATATTGACTGGAATGTTACCGCTCGATTTAATGCGCCATTTGTTAAAGTTTTTGAAGAGGAGCGTGAGTTGACGGTTATGCTGTTGGTCGATGTTAGTGGATCAAGAATATTTGGATCTTCCCATCAACTCAAAAAAGGGTTAATGACTGAAATTGCTGCAGTACTATCATTTTCAGCCATTCAGAATAATGACAAAATTGGAATTATCTTTTTTAGCGATAAGGTTGAGAAATTCATTCCGCCTAAGAAGGGGCGCAAGCATATTCTACGAATTATTCGTGAGCTGATTGAGTTTACACCCGAAAGTAGTAACACCAACATTTCAGAAGCCTTACGTTTTTTAACCAATGGTATAAAAAAACGTTGTACGGCCTTTGTGCTTTCCGATTTTGTCGATTTTAAAGATGGCGAGCTACCAGCACCACGCTTCTTTGATGCACTACGAATTGCAAGCAATAAGCACGATGTCGTAGCCATTAGGGTATTCGATAACCGCGAGGCAGCACTTCCATCTGTAGGTTTGCTTAAGGTTAGAGATGCTGAAACGGGGCAGGAGCGTTGGATTGATACGGAGAGCTCTAGCGTTCGTGAGGGATACTCCCGGTGGTGGACCGATTCTAGCAGCTCAATTGGTGAAACCTTCTCCAAGTGTAAGGTCGATAATGTCACCATTTCCACTAGTGAAGATTACGTTAAGCCGTTGATTAAACTATTCAAGAAACGGTAAAAATGGTAGTTACCTGCAATATTAAAACGATGCAATTGTTGAAGAATATAGGACTATTAACACTTTTATTGAGTCTTTCCTTGGTTGGAGCGGCTCAGCAAAATCTGTCCTACAAAGCACTGCTCGATACTAACCATATTCTTATTGGTGACCAAGTTGCCTTGAGAATATTGGTGTCACAGTCAGCAAAAATGAAAGTTGGCTTTCCTATTTATAGGGATAGCATAGTTAGCGGAGTTGAAGTTTTGTCCGATTCCCCTGTTGATACTATTAAAAAGGATAGCGGTCAGGTATCTCTCGTCAAGACTTACTTGCTTACATCCTTCGATACCGGTTCATATACAATCCCAAACCTCAAACTTCTTATACTAATGGCTGGTGCACAGCCTGATACTATATCGCTTGAGAACCTCGTGCTTCATGTAAGCACAGTGGCAGTTGATACTACCAAAGGCGGCATTAAAGATATTAAGCCACCCTTTGGGGCTCCACTCACTTTTAGTGAGATTGCGCCATGGCTTTTTGGGGGATTAGGCATTGTTGCTTTGATTGGATTGATCATTTGGCTGGTTATTAGGAGGATGCAGAACAAACCACTTCTTTCAATGGTTAAACCAGATGAACCAGCAGATGTAATGGCTTTCCGTATGCTCGCCGATTTGAAAGAAAAAAAGCTTTGGCAGAATAATCATTTCAAACAATATCACTCTGAACTTACGGAAATACTTCGGGTATACATCTACAGGGTGTTTGGTGTAAACGCGCTGGAACAAACTAGCGACGAAATTTTACAAGCCATGGCTTCGAAAAAACTTTTAACGCCTGACATGTTGGACTCCCTGAGAACAATATTTACCACGGCCGATTTTACCAAATTTGCAAAATATACTCCGTCACCCGATGAAAACGAAAGTAGCATAACGCTGTCGGAGTTGTTTGTGGAGAAAACGCGACCTGCCGTTACCGTTCCTAAGGCTGAATCAAATCAGGTAGATCGAAATGCTGAAAACAAAGATTCTTCACCTTTAAATAGTAGCAACTAGCCATGGGAAGTTATCAATTTAGTAATCCTGGAGTTCTATATTTGCTGCTATTGCTTATACCAGCAGTAGTTTGGTATGTTTTGCGTCAAAAGGACCAGAATGCCACAGTGCAGCTATCTACCACATTAGGGCTAAGCAAAATAGGAAATACTTGGAAAACCCATCTTCGACATCTTCCTTTTCTATTGAAGGGTTTGGCATTTATTTTTCTAATTCTGGCTATCGCACGGCCGCAATCCTCTGAGAGTTGGGAAAATTCAACTACTGAAGGTATCGATATTGTGATGGCTATTGACGTTTCAAGCAGCATGTTAGCGCGTGATTTTACACCCGATCGTATAACTGCTGCTAAAAACATTGCTATCCAGTTTATTTCGGGCCGTCCGAACGACCGAATTGGCCTAGTAATTTTCAGTGGTGAAAGTTTTACACAATGCCCGTTAACAACCGACCATACTTCTTTAATTAATTTACTTAAGGAGGTAAAATGTGGAATCATTGATGATGGAACCGCCATAGGAAATGGTTTAGGCACTGCAATTAATCGGCTTAAAGATAGTAAGGCCAAAAGCCGCGTGGTAATATTGCTTACTGACGGGGTAAACAATATGGGCGAAATTGCACCGCTAACCGCTGCAGAGCTTGCTAAAACATATGGCATTCGTGTTTACACTATTGGTATTGGTACAGAAGGAACTGCCCCATATCCCGTTCAAACCCCTTACGGGATTCAACTACAGGATATGCCCGTTCAAATAGACGAACAGATGCTTCAGCAAATTTCCCAGATGACCGAAGGAAAATACTTTAGAGCAACGGGTAATCAAAGTCTGGAGAAAATATACCAGTCCATTGATAAACTGGAAAAATCGAAGGTTGAGATCAAAACGCTAAGTAAGAAGGAAGAGCGCTTCATGCCTTTTGCCTTAGCTTCGCTGCTTTTGATAGCCCTCGATTTTATTGTTAAGGTTACCATTTTAAGAACTATTCCTTAAATATACTGGCATGTTTCGTTTTGCTAACGCAGAATATTTGTATTTGTTAATAGCGATTCCATTTCTTCTTGTCATATTTTATTTGGCAATGCAGATAAGGAGAAGGGCGATAAAGCGGTTTGGCGACCCCAGCATCATTTCCGAGCTAATGCCGGAGGCTTCAAGTTCACGCCCTTGGGTAAAAGCCTCTATACTTTCACTGGTGGCAATATCGCTCATTTTTGCTCTTGCTCGGCCCCAGTTGGGCTCCAAGCTAAAGGATGTGAAGCGAAAAGGGGTTGAACTTATTATTTGTCTAGACGTTTCCAACAGTATGCTTGCTCAAGATATCATGCCAAACCGGCTTGAACGGGCAAAGCAGGCCATTGCACAAATGGTTGATAAGCTCACCGATGATCGAATTGGGCTAATTGTGTTCGCTGGTGATGCCTATGTGCAGCTGCCAGTGACTTCCGATTACGTTTCAGCTAAGATGTTTCTGAATACTATTAATCCAGGAATTGTTCCTGTACAAGGAACTGCAATTGGTAAGGCCATTGAGTTGGGCATAAACTCCTTTACACCAGGGAGTGAGAAGAGTAGGGTAATGGTAATTATTACCGATGGCGAAAATCACGAAGATGATGCCATTGCAGCTGCTCGCGATGCTGCAGAAAAGGGGATTGTAATTCATACCATCGGCGTGGGAAGCCCACAAGGAGCTCCCATTCCATTATCACCCGGAGGTACGAATTTTCTTACCGATTCAAAAGGAAAAATTGTTGTTACCAAGCTCGATGAAAGTGTGTTAATGGGAATTGCCGCAGCAACTGGTGGAAGGTATACATTGGCTACAAACTCTAACTTTGGCCTTAACGAGGTTCTTGCCGACATTCGAAAAATGGACAAGCAGAACTTTAACTCCAAGGTGTATTCCGAATATGATGATAAGTTTCAGTATTTTCTCTGGTTTGCCCTCTTCCTGCTTTTTGTTGAATATTTCATTCTAGAACGGAAGAATCGGTGGCAGGAAAAATTGGAGATATTTAAAGCTCGATTGAAATGAAAACCATACTAACGATATTAATCCTCTTTATTTCAGTAATAAGTTCATTCGCCCAAACAGGCCGAAAGGAAATTAGGATGGGTAATAAGCTCTACGATAAGGCCAGCTTTCTTGATTCTGAAGTTAAGTACAGAAAAGCATTGGAGCGCAATCCATCTTCTTTTGATGCCCAGTTTAATTTAGGTGATGCCTTGTATAAGCAAGGAAAGTTTGATGAAGCTGCCAAAATATTTAATAAAATATCCACTGATAACAAGAGTGCCGACCAAAAGAAACAGCTCGCAAGTTCCTTTTATAACCTCGGGAATTCTCTTTTCAAAAGTAAAAAGTTGAAGGAGAGCATTGAGGCTTATGAAAATTCGCTTCGGCTAAACCCGCATGATATGGACGCTAAGTATAATCTAGCGTATGCAAAGGAGTTGTTGAAAAAGAATAATCAAAAAGATAAGGATAATAATAAGAACAAGAATAAAGATGATAAGAACAAGAATGATAAGAATAAGCAAAACGATAAGCAAAAAGATCAAAATAATAAGAACCAGCAAAACAATAACCCTAATCAGCAGCAACAGCAGGGACAGCAACCTAAAATTTCGAAGGACGATGCTGAACGAATATTAAACGCGCTTCAGAACAATGAGAACCAAGTTGAGCAAAAGGTGAATGAGAAAAAGGCAGAGGCAGTTAAAGTAAAGGTTCAAAAAAATTGGTAATTTGAGAGGACGTGAAGATGAAAAGGTTATTTCTATTTAGCGTATTTGTTAGCTGCATTCAAATGCTTTGGGCTCAGGAGGTGAGCTTTGAAGCTTCAGCTCCTCAGGTAGTAGAGGTTGGTGAACAGTTTCGCCTAACCTTTACGGTTAATGCTCATCCATCCTCATTCCACCTGTCAAGTCCAGGAAGTTTTAACATTCTGGCAGGACCAAGCCAGTCATCCATGTCGAGCACCCAGATTATAAATGGGCAGGTTTCTCAATCGGAGAGTTATTCTTATACCTACATTTTGCAATCAGATAAGGAAGGAAAAGCTAAAGTTGGTTCAGCTTCAGTTATGGTTAATGGGAAAACCTATGTCACCGCTCCCTTCGAAATTCAAGTTGTGAAGAGCAGCGATAGTGGCTCTCCAAATCAAACTCAGCACTCATCCGCAAATCAGGATAATCCTTCCAATCCAGCAGGAGACCTATTTGTGCGTGTTAATGTAAATAAGCATTCAGCATATTTGGGTGAGGCCGTGGAGGCAACCATTAGTCTCTATGCTAGAGGGGTTAATCTTCAGCGATTTGATAATATAACGATGCCATCGTTTAATGGTTTTTGGAGCCAAGAGGTGGCAACTCCTAATCAGCTGGTTTTTAAACGGCAGGATGTCAATGGCAAAATATACAACGTTGGTGTAATTAAAAAATTTCTGCTATTTCCTCAGCAAACGGGGGCGGTAAAAATAGATCCATGCCAGATTGACCTCATTTTAGGTGTTCAGAGTAGCGGTCCTCAAAGTATTTTTGATGATTTCTTTGGTGGAAACGTTGAAACGATAAAAAAGCATATTGTCAGTCCACCTGTTACAATCTCTGTAAAACCATTGCCTGAGGCAGGAAAACCAGCATCGTTCACTGGTGCCGTTGGTAATTTTAGCATGGTTGGATCGATGGATAGAAATCAGTTAAAGGCAAATGAAGCAGCAACATATCACCTTAAGATTTCTGGCACTGGCAATTTGAAGTTGATCGGAGCGTCAAAAATTTCATTTCCTGCCGACTTTGATACCTACGACGCAAAAGTAACCGAGAACATTAATACTTCGAGTAGCGAAGCTTCTGGGAGTAAAAGTTTCGACTACCCCGTAATTCCACGGAGTGCTGGAACATTTACCATTCCACCAGTTGAGTTCTCCTACTTTAATCCATCAAATGGTAAATATACTACCCTGAAAACTTCGCCCACCACTATCACGGTTTCACCCGATTTGTCAGATGGTAGCACTACATCCGTTATATATGGAGGCGTTTCAAAGAAGGATTTAAAAATTCTGGGCAAAGATATTTTATTCATCAAGGTTCAGCCACAGCACTTTGTCGGTAAAAAATTCTTGCTGGTAGAAAGTTGGTTTTATTATATTGGATATTTGTTAATTATAGTTCTGACAGTATTTGCAGGTCTTTTCCTTTCCAAAATGCAGAAGGAACGTTATGATATCAAACTTTATCGCAACCGAAAAGCAAATAAAATTGCTCGACGAAGGTTGAAGAATGCAGAGATGGCTCTTAAGTTAAATAACAGCGATATCTATTTTGAGGAACTACACAAGGCAATATTGGGGTATTTGGCCGATAAGCTTTCTATACCCTCTGCCGACTTAACCTCTGATCGAGTTGCAGAGCTGCTGCAAGCCAGGAACGTGGATGACCAAACTAGTCAGGATGTTTTGGCGGTAATAGCTCAGTGTGAATTTGCTCGTTACTCTCCCTCTGCATCAATTGAGAAGCGAGAAATGATTTTTAAGAAGGCAGTTGAGCTAGTTAGCAACCTTGAACAATTAATCAAGTAAGATGAAACAGTTAATAGTTACCATGGGGTTGTGCTTGTTTGCTATAGTGTCTTATGGCCAACATTCAACCGATTCGCTTTGGAGTCAGGCCAATATTGACTATCAGAAGGGGAACTATTCTGAGGCGGAAGCAAAGTATCAAACAATATTAAACCAGGGATTTCAATCTGCTGATTTGTATTTCAATCTAGGAAATGCTCAGTTTAAACAGCGAAAACTTGCTCAATCGATTATTTCCTACAAGAGAGCTCTTCGTTTATCACCCTCCAATAGCGACTACAAGTATAACCTAGAGTTAGCTCGATTACAAGTGGTTGATAAAATCGATGCTATCCCGCAATTTTTTCTCAGCAGTTGGTTTTCTGGTTTTAAGAGTTTGTTCGGACCAAACGGCTGGGCTAGAATTGCAATGGTTTTATTCTTTCTCTTTTGTGCGGCCGCTTTGCTTTCTCGATTTGGGATGAGTATCTCATCTAAGAGAATTGGCTTTTGGGGTACCATTGGGTTATTAATCCTTTTTGGAGTGTCCATTACCATCTCCTTTGCTGAAAGGTCAAAGATGAATAACCATAACGAGGCAGTTGTTCTTTCCCCAGTTGTAACCATTAAAAGTTCTCCTGATAATAGCGGTAAGGACTTATTCATCCTTCACGAGGGATCAATAGTTACAATTACTGACTCTCTATCATCATGGTATGAAATACACATAAGCGACGGTAATAAGGGTTGGGTTTTGTCAGAGGATATTGAAAAAATTTAGCTGTGAACATTCTATAACGTAAAGCGTTACTTTCAGAAAACATGAAAGTTATGAAACCAACGCTTTATTTAATTGCCATGTTGTTAGCAGGAACTGCTGCCAATGCGCAAACCAAATCGTTTTACGATTTTACCGTTAAAACCATTGATGGAGCCGACTACCCGCTTTCACAGCTTAAGGGAAAAAAGGTGCTCGTTGTTAATACTGCATCCAAATGTGGATTCACTAAACAGTACGCCGATCTACAGAAGCTTTATGAAACCTATGGTGGTCCCGATTTTATTATTATTGGCTTCCCAGCCAATAATTTCTTGAGTCAAGAGCCAGGTAGCAATGCTGAAATTAAAGAGTTTTGCACTAAGAACTATGGTGTTACTTTTCCTATGATGGCGAAAATTTCAGTGAAGGGAAAGGATATTGCTCCTCTTTACAAGTGGCTTACCTCGAAAAGCGAGAATGGGGTTATGGATGCTGATGTCAGTTGGAATTTTCAAAAGTTTATGATTGATGAAAACGGCAAACTAGTTGGTTTTGCAGACCCAAAGGATGTTCCTTTTTCCGACAAAATAGTTAGTTGGATCACGGGTGATAAGAAATAGAAAAAATGGGGGAGACCCCATTTTTTATTCTGCCAAGTAGTTTTTTTGAATTTAGGTAAGTTAAGTTTGACAAACAAGGCTAAAAGGTTTTCCTTTGTGATTAATCAATTGCACTAAGAACAACCTGATGAGCTTTACCGATTCAAACATATTTGTTTACCTGCTCCTGCCGCTAATTATTTTTTTTGCACGCATTTGCGATGTGACCATTGGAACAATGCGCATTATTCTTGTCTCAAAAGGTCAGCGCAACATTGCTCCTATCCTTGGCTTTTTTGAGGTT
The DNA here is from genome assembly GCA_035529935.1 of Williamwhitmania sp. Classification (NCBI taxonomy): domain Bacteria; kingdom Pseudomonadati; phylum Bacteroidota; class Bacteroidia; order Bacteroidales; family Williamwhitmaniaceae; genus Williamwhitmania; species Williamwhitmania sp. The sequence goes on from DATKVT010000174.1 coordinate 27,626, forward strand.
TTCATTTGGTGTAATGGCCCCTTAACAAGTCGGACATAATTACCAACAAAAATTAGTAATTATGTACGCAGAAATGGGAAAGAGAAAATTTAGTAAGGACGAAAAGCTTCTAATTATCAAGGAGGCAGGCGAGCAAGGTGTTACAGCTAC
>DATKVT010000175.1 GCA_035529935.1 Williamwhitmania sp.
TTTGTATCGGACCTTTGGCCCATATCATCCTATTTCTTTTTGGCTCCCAATAGCTATGACGATAAAGTTGTGAAGAAATTTTGGAAAGAAAATGTTCCTGCAATTATGGAGGATGCAAAACTATTTCTAACTGGAATAGAGGACTTTAGTCATGAATTGGTGGAGAGGGCACTGCACGATTGGATTACAGAAAAGCAGCTTCCTATGGGGCAAGTAATGAACAATCTCCGCCTATGCCTTGTTGGTGCAAGTATGGGTCCGGGAGTAGCTCAAATTGCTTCGCTCATTGGCAAAGATGAAACAATCCGTCGTATTGATGCCGGATTAAAGAATATAAAAATAGAGGCTTAGTTAAATAATGATTGTTAGTAGGTTAAATAGCGTTAGTCTTCATTGTTGTGCTTGTTGTAGTTTCAGCACGCCAACAGGAGGATGCGCTATACCTTTTTTTGCTAAGCTATCTTGATGATATTTTTAGCGTTTTGGGTTGCCCTTCCTGGTTTCAGGGAGGGCTTTTTTTTTACATTAATTCAACGAAATGAAACTTTTTACAACGCCACGCCATCAATTCAGCAGGCTCTCAAGAGAGGACGTTCGGGACTTCATTGAGGATATCACCAATAGCCTTTACCCTTCACGGTGTGGCCGACTTCATCGCGTTTTTAGTCAGCAGCTACTAAAGCGAAGGCTGATGCGGTTGCTGAAACCAGTTGAATCACGATTGTCGCTGTCAGTGGAGATGATTTCTGCAAATTTTTTTGCGGAACTTCCAGCTATCAAAGCCGACCTTGACGCTGATGCTCGCGCCATTGCCGATAACGACCCCGCCGCCAGTGGGGCAGCAGAGGTGGTGCTTGCCTATCCTGGCTTTTTTGCCATAATGGTTTATCGAATGGCTCACAAGCTGCACGGGCTGGAGGTTCCTCTTCTTCCCAGAATGATGACGGAGCAGGCACACTCCCTGACAGGCATTGATATTCATCCGGGAGCCGTCATCGGTAAGTCTTTTTTTATTGACCATGGAACGGGTATTGTGGTAGGCGAAACAGCTATTATTGGCAACAACGTTAAGCTCTACCAGGGAGTAACTGTTGGTGCACTCAACGTGTCGAAAGGCCAAGCTACGCAGAAGCGCCATCCAACCATTGAGGATAATGTGATTATCTACGCCGGTTCAACTATACTAGGAGGTAAGACTACCGTTGGACACGATAGCATTATTGGTGGAAACGTATGGCTTACCGAAAGTGTTCCGCCATACTCCATGGTCTACCATAAGAGTGAGGTGCGAATAAGAGAACGGCTGGTGGTAAACGGCGTGAGGTTTACAGATGTGATTGATTTTTCAATTTAAAATATAGCCTATGCAGAATAGGCTAATCAATTGTTACAAGAAGAAACAATAAAAACAAAAATAAAATGAAAGCAACAAATGTTTTGGAGCTGGTGGGCAATACGCCCCATCTCCGTCTCTCTGCTATCTTTCCAAATGGAGCGGTGTGGACAAAGATTGAACGTAACAATCCCGCAGGAAGCATCAAGGATAGGATTGCCATTTCCATGGTTCGCGATGCCGAGCAACGCGGTTTGCTAAAGAAGGGTTCTGTGATTATTGAGCCCACCTCTGGTAATACTGGAATTGCATTGGCTATGGTTGGTGCAGCCTTGGGATACAAGGTTATGCTTGTAATGCCCGAATCGATGTCGATGGAGCGCCGCAAGTTGATGACGGCCTACGGTGCCGAGCTAGTGCTCACCCCAAAAGAGAAGGGAATGAAGGGTGCCATAGAGCGGGCTTCCGAGCTGGCAAGTGAAATTCAGAATGCTTGGATTCCCATGCAGTTTGAGAATGCGGCAAATCCTGCCATTCACGCAAAAACCACTGCCGCCGAGATTCTAGCCGATTTTCCAGAAGGCTTCGACTACCTAATAACTGGTGTTGGAACCGGAGGACATATTAGCGGGGTAGCACAGGTTCTAAAGCAGCACTTTCCAAAGATTCAGATTGTTGCCGTTGAGCCAACTGATTCTCCTGTAATTAGTGGAGGCAGTCCCGGGCCACACCCGCTACAGGGTATTGGAGCCGGATTTATTCCAAAAAACCTCAACACCGATTTGGTCGATCGGGTCATTACCATCACCAAGGAGGAGGCCTATGGCATGGTTCGTCGGGCAGCGCAGGAGGAAGGACTGCTGGTCGGAATTAGTTCCGGGGCTTCGTTGGCTGCTGTAGCCAAGGTGCTTGTCGAAGAGCCCAGCGCACGTGTTATCACCTTTAGCTACGATTCAGGTGAGCGTTACCTAAGCGTAGAAGGACTTTTCTAGCATTATTGTATCGAAACATTGCCTCTTGGTTTGTTGAATCGAGAGGCCTTTTTCAGTATTTGCCTCAATGAGTAACACCCATCAATAAATAAAACCCCTCCGGAAAATAGTTCCAGAGGGGTTAACTGTATTATGAATCTACCGTATTCTGCTACTTTCCTGAAATCTTGCTCCAGGAATCTTTGAGTGTTGTTGTGCGGTTGAAAACTATGCTATCCGGCTTGGAGTCCTTATCCACACAAAAGTAGCCGAGGCGTTCAAACTGGAATTTATCTAGCGATTTTGCCTGAGCGAGGCTAGGCTCAATGTATCCGGTGGTAACTTTAAGCGAGTCGGGGTTGAGGTTAACCTTCCAATCCTCTCCTTCAGGAACATCTTCGGGGCTTTCACCCATAAAGAGACGGTCAAAGAGGCGAATCTCTGCCTTAACAGCGTGCTGGGCCGAAACCCAATGAATAGTTCCTTGAACCTTGCGTCCGTCCGGTGAGTTACCCCCACGGGATGCCGGATCGTGGGTACAATGAACTTCTATAATTTCACCGTTGGCATCCTTCACCACGCTTTCGCATTTCACAAAGTAGGCATAACGCAAACGAACCTCCTGACCGGGGGCTAGACGGAAAAATTTCTTGGGTGGATTTTCCATAAAGTCATCACGCTCGATGTAGAGCTCACGGCTAAAAGCAACTTTACGCTTTCCGGCTGTTTCGTCTTCCGGATTATTGACGGCTTCCATCTCCTCCACTTGTCCTTCGGGATAGCTGGTGATAACCACCTTAAGGGGATTTAACACAGCCATGCGACGCTCGGCCCTCTTGTTGAGGTCCTCACGAAGACAGAATTCCAGCAACGAAAGGTCGATTACGTTGTCGCGACGTGCAACACCTACTTTATCGGCAAAAAGTCTAATCGATTCGGGAGTATATCCTCTGCGGCGCAAGCCTCCAATGGTGGGCATGCGCGGATCGTCCCAACCCATCACAAGATTGTTCTTTACCAGCTCCAGCAACTTGCGCTTGCTCATCACCGTGTAGGTGAGGTTGAGGCGGGCGAATTCAATCTGTCGGCTAGGGAAAATTTCCAGCTCGCGGATGAACCATTCGTATAGTGGACGATGCACCTCAAACTCGAGGGTGCAAATAGAGTGTGTAATTTTTTCAAGGGAGTCACACTGACCATGGGCATAGTCGTACATGGGGTATATGCACCACTTATCGCCAGTGCGGTGGTGGTCTGTGTGGATTATGCGATACATGAGTGGATCACGCAAGAGCATGTTGGGTGAAGCCATATCGCCCTTGAAGCGAAGCACCTTTTCGCCATCCTTAAATTTGCCATTACGCATTCTGGCGAACAGGTCGATGTTTTCATCAACCGACCGATTTCGGTATGGGCTCTCCTTGCCCGGAAGATTTACGGTTCCACGATGTTCTCTTATTTGCTCCTGGGTGAGATCGTCTACGTAGGCTTTCCCCTTTTTAATGAGCACAACGGCCCACTCGTAAAGCTGTTCAAAGTAATCGGAGGCGTAGTATTCGCCATCCCACTGAAAGCCTAGCCAGTTTACATCCTCCTTAATGGAATCAACATATTCCACATCCTCCTTGGCTGGGTTGGTATCGTCGAAACGGAGGTTGCACTTTCCACCATACTTTTGGGCTAACCCAAAGTTGAGGCAAATGGACTTGGCGTGGCCAATATGCAAATAGCCGTTTGGTTCCGGGGGGAAACGGGTATGTACGCGCCCAGCATGTTTTTCGTTGCGAATATCCTCCTCAACAATTTCCTCAATAAAATTAAGCGTCCGAACTTCGGAATTTTCGCCTAATCCTTCGGTGGATGAGTCTTTCATATAAATGTTATTTATTATCTTATGTTTTCTTTGTTAGAAGCGAGTTGCCATAATTGATGCCAATTTGCCCCGAACTGGCAAATTTAAAAGGAATTAGGTTACAACCTGCGGAATAGGAACAAAAAATGTATTTGGGAGCATGATTATCACGGAAAGCACATGATTCTTCATTGCTCGCTTGTAAAACGGTTTTGCTACTTTTGTAAAAACTGATTCAAGATGGGAGTAATAGCCATAGAGAACATGGAGTTCTACGCCTTTCATGGCTGCTTTGAGGCCGAGGCTGTAGTGGGTAACCGATTTATGGTCGACCTGTGGATAGATATAGATCATAGGATGGCCGCAGAGTCGGATAACATTATTGATGCGGTAAACTACCAGCAAGCCTATCTCATAGTAAAGCGGGAAATGGCGATTCGATCTAACCTACTGGAAAATGTGTGCAAGCGCATTATCGAAGGCCTTTACGACGAGTTTTATGGATTGAAACACGTAAAGGTTAAGGTCTCGAAAATGGCACCACCCATGGGCGGCGCTATAGAGCGGGTGAGTTTAACCTTGGAGAAGTAGTATGGGTTTTATCCAGATAAAGGAGTGCCCACGCTGCGGTATGCTTTTTGACTGCTATTGTCAAAGCACAAAATATGGTTGCTGGTGTAGCTCTTTTATTCTTACTGCAGAGGTGTTAGACCATTTGAAAACTCACTACCAAAACTGTCTGTGCCCCAACTGTATTAAGGAGTTTTCCGAAAAAGGAACAGCGCTTCTGTTGCGAGATTGAAAAAAATTCTATCTTTGCAATCCCAAACCATGGTCTCGTGGCCGAGTGGCTAGGCAGAGGTCTGCAAAACCTCGTACAGCGGTTCGAATCCGCTCGAGACCTCCAAGTCCTGCATTTCTTGCAGGGCTTTTTTTGCTTTAAACAATCCTTTTTTTCATTTTTTATTTGCCATGCAGTCGTTATTGACGGTGGCTGGATTTCGATCTCTCAATGGGAGGCCTCAATTACTAAGTGAGAATGGTTGGGATGACAATGCTTCGTCAAAAAACAGAAGGTCAATATTATGAGATTAAGCGATTTATCTTAATTGTTAGCTTGGTGTTGATAAAACGTTTCTTCTCTAGTTGGTACACCTGAGGCAGTAGTATAACTTGCAAGTCAACTTTGTAACCGTGCCACTTATTGGCAATAAGAAGGTTAGCCATAGACTGTTTAAAAAGATTTAATACACGATATAATGCAACGCGAAAACGAGAACGTTCAGAACAAGAAAACGAAGCAATCGGAGAAGGAAATTCTGGAAAAGGTTTACAGCTATGAGGAGGCAGTAGAATCTTCCAACGAGTATTTCAAGGGTGACCAGCTGGCGGCAACGGTTTGGGTAAGTAAATACGCTCTTAAGGACTCCTTTGGTAAGATTTACGAGCTCAATCCCGCCGATTTGCATAGACGGTTGGCCAAAGAATTTCATCGCATGGAGGTTAAGTATCCGAACCCACTGAGCGAGGAGGAAATTTTTGAAACACTAGATCAGTTTAAGTACATTATTCCACAGGGTGGACCAATGACAGGGATTGGGAATGATCACCAAGTAGCGTCGCTATCGAACTGCTTTGTGATCGGTCACAAAAATCCTGCTGACTCCTATGGTGGGATTATGCGCATTGATGAGGAGCAGGTGCAGCTCATGAAGCGTCGTGGTGGCGTTGGCCACGACCTTTCGCATATCCGCCCCAAAGGTAGCCCTGTTCTCAACAGTGCATTAACATCTACTGGTGTAGTTCCCTTTATGGAACGCTACTCCAACTCCACCCGTGAGGTGGCGCAGGATGGCCGTCGTGGTGCGCTCATGCTCTCCATCTCCATTAAGCATCCCGATGCTGAAAAGTTTATCGATGCCAAGATGGATGCTGGAAAGGTTACCGGTGCCAACGTTTCGGTGAAAATTGATGATGAATTTATGCGCTCCGTGGTTTCGGGGAAGCCTTATGTTCAGTGCTATCCAGTTGATGCCACCGATCCAAAGTATAAAGTTGAGGTTGATGCACGTAAAATCTGGAATAAAATTATCCACAATGCATGGAAGTCGGCTGAGCCGGGTGTTCTTTTTTGGGACACCGTGCTGCGTGAGTCTGTCCCCGATAGCTATGCAGACTTGGGTTACCGCACTGTTTCTACAAACCCTTGTGGTGAGATTCCTCTTTGTCCGTACGATAGTTGCCGGCTTATTGCCATAAATCTCTACAGCTACGTTGATAGGCCCTTTACTGCCGAAGCCAAGTTCAACTTTGTAAAGTTTAAAAAGCACGTGCGGGTTGCCATGCGCATGATGGACGACCTTATCGATTTGGAATTGGAGAAGATTGATGCCATTCTTGGAAAGATTACAAAGGATCCGGAAGATCAAGATGTAAAAAGTGTAGAGCGTTCGCTTTGGGAAAAAATTAAAACGAAGGCCACTGAAGGACGCCGTACAGGCCTTGGCATTACAGCCGAAGGCGATATGCTTGCTGCACTTGGATTGCGTTATGGCTCTGACAACGCCATCGATTTCGCAGTGGAAATACAGCGTACGTTAGCCTTAGAAGCTTATCGTTCATCAGTGGAGATGGCCACAGAGCGCGGTGCGTTCCCCATCTACGATGCCCAACGGGAAAAGAATAATCCATTTATTCAGCGTATTAAGGCTGCTGACGAAGAACTTTACAATAGCATGGTTGAGCATGGACGCAGAAATATTGCCCTTCTCACTATTGCCCCAACTGGAACCACCAGCCTTATGACCCAAACTACCTCGGGTATCGAGCCAGTATTTCTACCTGCATACAAGCGTCGCCGAAAGGTTAATCCCAACGACCAAGCGGTGAATATCACCTTTACCGATGAGATTGGCGACTGCTGGGAGGAGTATAACGTATTCCACCATAAGTTTCTCATTTGGATGGATGAGGCTGGGTTTGATTCCAAGGAGGTGGAGCACTACACCGATGAGCAGGTGCAGCAGCTGGTAGAAAAGTCACCCTACTACAAAGCCACCTCCAACGATGTGGATTGGGTAAGTAAGGTGAAGATGCAGGGTATGATTCAAAAATGGGTCGACCACTCCATCAGTGTAACGGTTAATTTGCCCGAGGATACCACTGAGGAGATGGTCGCTGAGGTATACAAAACGGCTTGGGAGAGTGGATGCAAGGGCTGCACCGTATACAGGGAAGGTTCACGGGCTGGTGTATTGGTTTCGAATAGCAAAAAGGGTAAGAAGGAGAGTTCCGTACCAGTTAAGCGCCCAGCCATACTCGACTGTGAGGTTATTCGATTCAAGAATAATCATGAGAGCTGGATTGCATTTGTTGGGTTGCACAATGGTCGTCCATACGAAATATTCACCGGTATGACCGATGATGATGTGCTCGCCATTCCCAAATCTATTGATCAGGGTAAGATATTGAAAATTAAGGATGATCGTGGCAGCCGTTACGACTTCCAGTATGAGGATAAGTATGGCTATACCAATACCGTTGGTGGCCTTTCACACATGTTCAACAAGGAGTTTTGGAACTATGCCAAGCTTATCTCGGGAGTGCTCCGCAATGGAATGCCTATTCCGGATGTGGTAAACCTCGTTTCGTCGCTGCGCCTCGATAGCGAAAGCATCAACAACTGGCGAAATGGAGTGGAGCGTGCGTTGCACCGCTACATTCCCAATGGGACCAAGGCAAAGCATGGAAAGAAATGCCAAGAATGTGGATCAGATTCGCTTATATATCAAGAAGGATGTCTTTTGTGCACTAATTGCGGAAGCTCTAAGTGCGGTTAGTCGGTTAATTTGGCAAGTAAGCCCGGTCGTGAGATCGGGCTTTTTTGTTGAAGATCGCAAGAAAACCTAAAGTATTCAATAGCGTGTTTTACCTTCTAGAAATTCGCCGAATTCTTTTGTTTAGATAATAAATCGCCACGCCACAGTATGGTTTAAGTTGATTATTTGAGTCTTTCGACTCCCATTTTATCAAGAGTCCTGTCAATTCTGAGATAGTCCGAGTTCCTTGTTTTTTCCCAAGGATATCGGTTAGAGCATCTATTACTGCTTTTCGATTGCAAGTCAGTCGATAGAGATTCAGGTTTAATGTTTCTATATCATTTAACATTAGTTTATTTTCAGAGTATATTGCACCACTTGGTTTGTATTTTATCAAAGAATTAATAGGAGTGTCATTATTTGATGGGTTAAAAATAGAGTGATGTATTTTTTCTGTGTGTATCACAATGAGTGTTGTTGTATGAATAACTCTGATTTCCAAGGCATACGGCTAGCATATTTTTATAATCTAATTGAAGCGCAGGAGTTTTTGATTGACTTTGCCAATGTTCAACCTTCATTTTTGTTCGATCGTTTTGAATTCTCTGCATACAATAGGCACAAATGTATCCTTGTTCTTCGAGAAGTGATTGTCGAATAGCATCTTTGACTGGTGTGAAATTTGCCCCATCGTACTCAGCATTTGGTTGTAACCTATATGCAAATAATTCCTTTGGCTCTTTAATTTTTACTATGGAAATCATCTTTTTTACTTTAGCATTGCTATAAGGGCTTCTGCTTTAACTATTTCTGGAATATCGCCGTGCAACTTCTTTTTTAAATCCATAATCGCTGCGATTGCTTCTGTAAATTCTTCCTTGTCCATTAAATTGTATATTTCATTTAAGTCTCCCTTTATCTTCAGGTTCCTTGAAGGAGTATTCATCAACTCTTCAAGTATTTGCGAAGAATCTAAACCAAGAGATTGAGTTGGCGTAATACAGAGTAACTCATCATTGTCGTGAATCAGTAACCGAATGTTTTCAGGTAGAAGTTCTCCAATGCTTTGTGGAGAATGAGTAGTGAGAATGAATTGACAGTTTGGAAATACATTTTGCAAAGAAGTAATAAAAAAACGTTGCCATTGAGGATGTAAGTGCAATTCAATTTCATCTATCAAAACAACACCTTCACCAGCAAGAGGATTTTCTAATGTTGGATTAGCAATGGCCAATCTTCTTGCTAAATCACCAACAACTCCGACTAAACATTTCTCACCATCAGAAAGTTGGTCAATAAGAACATCCTTCCCCTGCTTACTGATGGTCATTCTTAGAGGACTCCTTTTGACTCTTAAGTTGCTATAGCCTGGCAGAAAACAAGCGATTGCATCCCTGACTGCAGAAAGTTGTTTATCTGGAAATTGATTTTCTGGTTCATCGTTAAAAATACTTCTTTTGGTGGATCTTGAAATTAACTCATTTTCTAAGTCTTCTCTATTTCTAAACCATTCAAAGAAACTACGAAAGTTTGCTGCACTCGTTAAAGACTCGTCATATGCTTCCAGTAACTCAAAACTATGCTTCATCTTAATTCTCAAAGGAATATCCATAACTGCCCTGTTTATTGGATAATATACAAACAGGGGAATAGAGCAATTCATTTGACAATCTTGCAGTTGGCCCTGAATTTTCTTAACATATTCATTTACAAATTTTAAATCGGTAGACACACCGTGCTTTAGATATCCCTTTTGTGTTTTAACCAACTTCCACTCGTTACCATTATTATCAATTGCTTTAATCTCGGCAAAAGCTGTTTTATTCTTAATGTCATTATCCCTAATTGCTCGGCCAGATGAGCCTTCATGTCGAATCCTTGACGTAACCCAAGATAACAAATATGCAATAGCATCAAGCAGACTGGTTTTTCCTGCACCATTTACCCCTACAAATACTGTCATTTTAGGATGCAAGTTTACCTCTAGTTGATTTATACCTCTAAAGTTATGCAGTTCAACTTTGCTTAGATTCATATTGAATAGTTTGAGTATCAGTTAATGCAAAAATAACCATTAATAGTTACAACAAAAATTCTGGTTAACTAAGATTTTTTACAAAATCAGAAAGATTAATTTTAAAAAAAGGCGCCCCCATTTAACCTTAAGTCAAGGGGGGTGTTTTCTCAATGCGAGAATTTTCTTTACTTCACCTCCGAACCATTTCTTACCTCGGTGAGCGGGGCCACAAATTCAAGTCGACCATCGGCATCCTGTGCCATCAGAATCATGCCATGGCTTTCGATGCCGCGAATTTTTCGGGGTTCGAGGTTAACCAGCATGGAAACTTTTTTCCCAATAGCCTGCTCGGGCGTAAAGTAGCCTGCTATTCCCGACACCACAGTTCGCTTGTCGATGCCGGTGTCGATGGTGAGCTTAAGCAGCTTATCGGTTTTAGGAACGCGCTCTGCCTCCAGAATGGTTCCGGTGCGGATATCCATCTTGGCAAATTCGTCGTAGCTAACTATATCGCGCTGTGGGGTAACGGGTATTGCCATCACCTCGTTTTGCTTCTTTGTGTTGGCAAGCTTCTCCAGCTGCTTTTCTATTTCGGCATCCTCCACCTTTTCGAACAGCAACGATGGCTCGCCAATGGTGTGGCCTGCCTTCAACAGGTCGGCACGGCCAAGCACATCCCAGCCCGGTTTGCCAAGGTTGAGCATGGTAAGCAGCTTTTCGGAGGTGAAGGGCAAGAATGGCTCAAACACAACGGCCAAGTTAGCTGCTATTTGCAGCGAGATGTTCATAATGGTCTTCACCCTTTCGGCATCAGTCTTGATTACTTTCCAAGGCTCGGTATCGGCAAGGTATTTGTTTCCAAGGCGTGCCATGTTCATGGCCTCCTTGAGCGCCTCACGAAAACGGAAACTCTCGATGCTATCCTCCACCTTTTTGCGAAGCAGAGGCAATTCGGCCAAGGTCTCCTTGTCGAAGTCGGTTAATTCACCGGCTGCGGGGACCACACCATTGTAATACTTCTGGGTAAGAACCAAAGCCCGATTTACAAAGTTGCCATAAATGGCTACTAGCTCGCTATTATTTCTGGTCTGAAAATCTTTCCAGGTAAAGTCGTTATCCTTTGTTTCCGGTGCATTGGCACATAGCACATACCGAAGTACATCCTCCTTTCCCGGAAATTCTTCGAGATATTCGTGAAGCCAAACGGCCCAGTTTCGGGAGGTGGATATTTTATCACCTTCGAGGTTGAGGAACTCGTTGGCCGGAACGTTGTCGGGCAAAATGTAGCTACCCTCTGCCTTCAGCATCGCGGGAAACACAATGCAGTGAAACACGATGTTGTCCTTGCCAATAAAGTGAACCATGCGCGTATCTTCACTCTTCCAATACTTTTCCCAATCGGGCGTAAGCTCCTTGGTAGCGGATATGTAGCCAATGGGAGCATCGAACCAAACGTAGAGCACCTTGCCTTTGGCCCCTTCCACTGGAACGGGAACTCCCCAGTCGAGGTCGCGGCTTACTGCACGTGGCTGAAGGCCCATGTCGAGCCATGACTTGCACTGGCCATACACGTTGGTTTTCCACTCCTTGTGCTCCTCTAGAATCCACTTTTTCAAAAAGGGCTCATACTTATCGAGAGGAAGAAACCAGTGTGAGGTTTCGCGTAGCACCGGCTTGTTGCCGCTGATGGCAGAGCGAGGGTTAATAAGATCGGTGGCGTTGAGCGAGGTGCCGCACTTTTCGCACTGGTCGCCGTAGGCATTTTCATTGGCGCAGTGTGGGCAGGTCCCCATAATATAACGGTCGGCAAGAAATTGCTTTGCCTCCTCATCGTAGTATTGCTCGGTGGTTTTTTCCACAAATTCACCCTTGTCGTAGAGCTTACGGAAGAATTCCGATGCCATTTGGTGGTGAACCTTGGATGAGGTACGGGAGTATATATCGAACGACATGCCAAAGCGCATGAACGAATCCTTAATCATTGTGTGATACTTGTCGACCACCTCCTGTGGTGTGACGCCCAGCTGGCGGGCCTTAATGGTGATTGGCACTCCATGCTCGTCTGAGCCGCACACCGAAATAACATCTTCGCCCTTCAAACGGAGGTAGCGCGAGTAGATATCGGATGGGATATATACACCTGCTAAGTGGCCAATGTGCACCGGTCCGTTGGCGTAAGGAAGCGCTGAGGTTATTAGGTAACGTTTAAACTTTGTCATAAAAAGCCCAATTTGGTTGGATTTTATCCAATAAGAATATGAATTGCAAATATAGCCCCATTTCTCTTTCCAACGAAGCGATGGTCGAAGGTTTTGGTGTAGAAGTTGATTGGCATGAATCGCCGGCTAATTTTAATCGCACTGGAAGGTTTTTTAGATCGCAGATATTGATGTCAGCAACTTTTTGTTTACATGAGTGAAAAGTTGTTCATTCATCCATATCTTTGACCATACTAGGTGGTAAAAAGTCTTTTATAGGTTCATGCTGTAATAATTGAAATCGAATGATTCGTCCGCCATATCTAAAAACAGGAGACACCATTGCCATTGCCGCTCCGGCACGAAAAATAGCACGCGAGGAGGCTGCTCCTGCTATTGATCTTCTTAAAAATGAGGGGTTTAAGGTTGTTGTTCCCGATGGCTTGTTTGAGGTCGAAAACCAGCTGGCCGGTAACGACAAGCATCGCGCTGCTCAAATTGCTGAGTTGCTTAAAAGTGATGAGGTGAAGGCCATTCTTTTTGCCCGTGGAGGTTATGGTTCGGTAAGAACTTTGCAGTATATTCCTTCTTCCTTGTTTACCTGCAACCCCAAGTGGATCGCTGGCTACAGCGATATTACAGTATTTCATAGTTTCTTGTCACGGCAGGGCATTCAGAGCCTACACGCCACTATGCCCATAAACTTTCCCAAGGCGGGTGGGCATAATCAATCCACCCAATCGTTGGTTAATGCACTTAGAGGAACTCTTGTTCCCATTGAGGTGCCAACCCATTCGGGCAACATGGTTGGAAAGGCTCGGGGGATTCTTGCCGTAGGAAATCTTTCCGTGCTCTACAGCTTGGCCGCAACGCCCATCGATTTGATTCCAGAGGGAAGAATTTTGCTAATCGAAGACTTGGATGAATACCTTTACCATATAGACCGTATGATGATGAATTTGAAGTATTCTGGAAAGTTGAGTAAAATATCAGGGTTAATCGTTGGACACATGTCGGACATGCGCGATAATACAACACCTTGGGGTAAGTCTGCCCATGAAATCGTGAGGGAGGCAATGGACGATTTGTCCATTCCGGTTGCCTTTGGCTTTCCGGCTGGTCACCTAGAACCTAATTTAACTTTTATAGTTGGAGCAGAAGTGGAATTGGAGGTAACTGAAGAGCGTTCAACGTTGAGCTACCTCGATTAAGATCTTACCTGGGTATAGCTATTTGGTATCTCGAATAACCTACCTTCCAGCTTAGCTGACTTTATCTCTTTAACAGTAATCGTTACCTTTTCGGCACGCAGGAACGTTCGTTCCTCATAAACCATTGGAAAAAAGCCAGTATGTTCTGGAATTTTGAAAAATGCCCTAAGGTTTGTTTCGGTAGGATCGTAAATGCTTAGAAGTTTCGCAAAGAAATCCATCTTAATTTCGGCTACCCAAAAAGCACTTTCGTCACGGTTCGAGCTTTGTTTTACTCGCCATTGATAGCAGTTTACTCCTTCAATAATCTTGTGGTTTTGCGATTTATTGATAACTACCGCAGCGTTGTATGGTGGAAGAGATTGGGGAATAAGATAGGCATGTTGTTTTTGTGAAAGAAGAACTACCTCCTTGTTTTTTAGATTCACCAAGGTGGAACGAAGGAGATCGTTATTGCTACTTAATATGTCTACCCTAACGTTGTCACCTTTTATGTAGAGGTTGATTCTTGTGGTATCGTAAGGTGTAACTTCCAACATACCAACTTTTCCTTCAAAGGGTGAAGGTGTATGCGTAGGTGTTGATAAAATGGTGAATATGGAGATAAAGGTGGCTAACCAAAAATTCATTTTCAAACAAATTACACAATGTGTATATTCGTAAATTGAATTAAAGTTACGTTGAATTGACAAATAATCAAAAAGTTTGGTCAATGGACGAAAAAAATAGGCTAGGCGAATTTGGCGAGGCAAAGGCTTTGGAATTTCTAGTTTACAAAGGTTTTGAAATAGTGGCTACCAACTGGCGTTACGGGCACAAGGAGATTGATATTGTTGCTCGTAAGGATGGATTAATTCACGTGGTTGAGGTTAAAACACGAGCAACCGACTACTACGAGGAACCAAAAGAGGCTGTTAAGCGTAAAAAGCAGAGGAATTTGGTGGAGGCCGCCGATGCCTTTGCTGTTAAATATAATATTGAAGAAGAGGTTCAGTTCGATATTATATCAATTGTAATGCGAGACGAGAAGTTTGATCTGGAATATATTCCGCAGGCTTTTTACCCCGGTTTATAGCAACACAACATGGATATTGACGATTTACGCGACTACTGCCTTGGCAAGCCATTTACAAGTGAAGGTTTTCCGTTCGACACCGACACGTTAGTTTTTAAGGTTGCCGAAAAAATATTTGCTCTGGTAAGCCTCGACAGCCAACCGCTGAGCATTAATCTGAAGTGTGATCCAGAACTGGCATTGGAGTTGCGGGAGGAGTATCCAGCCATAATGCCTGGATACCACATGAACAAGAAGCACTGGAACACCCTTGTGCTTGACGGGAGTATTCCTCGAATTAAGGTGCTGGAACTCATCGATCATAGCTATAACCTTATCTTTGAATCATTACCGGCAAAAACACGTGCTTTGCTCAAGGAATAGCCGCACGCACTCATTTATATTGCTTTAGCATTCTCAAATTGTTACCTTTAGCATTGTTTTATGCAATGAATCAACCTTAATAACTGCGATATGAGAGCCCTTGTTGTAACCATTGGAATTGTGCTTGCCTCCGTTTTGACGGTTAATGCACAGGTTTACCATGTAATTAAGCTGGAGGGTAGTGTTACCAACTTAAATTCGGGAAAAACCCTTGCTCCCGGCGACGTCATTCAGGCATCCGACAGGCTAGCCTTCGAATCGGCCAATGCAAGCATTATTGCTATTGGAGATAATCGAACCAAATACATTCTTCGAATGCCAAAGATGGAGAACGCAGATAAACCAGACCTTATACTTCTGGCCAGTCAAGCTGCAATCGCTGTAAAATCTCGAAATGCATTTAAAACTAGAGCATTTAATCCAGACCAAAAGGAGGTTTCAGATCTGAAGCAGTATTTTGGCAGCGACCGCTTCTCTATTATTGGAGATCAAGTTAATATTACACTTAGTGAGCAGAAGTATCCGCTTAACAACAGCGTTATTATTTTTTATTATAAAGTAAAGGATAAGCCCATCTCAAAGCGGTTAAAGTATGATCAACAAACTATTAGCATCGAGTCTGACAAGTTAAAAGAGGTTAGGGGAGAAATGATAAACACCAATGAAATTGAAAACGTTGTTGTATACGACTATTCCTCACCTCAAGACTATAAGGAGATCACCTCCTTCAATCTGCTTTTTGTTAATAATGCCGATTTGGAAAAGGAGTTTAATACTATTATTCCTATTCTGAGGAGCCAGAAGATGGACGATAAGGGCATTAAGGAGTATTTGGTTGACTACTACGTCGACTTTTATGGGCTTACTGACTCCAAGGCTCTCTCGGCTTTTATTGACGGTGTGCTAAAGAAGAGCAGCTAGCGTAACCTTGTGGTTACTCGACCATTTGTTGGAGCGCTATGCTCGGCATCGACAAGCGCAGCTTAGTTAAACGCTCCCTTCAGGTATGCCTTGGTTCGTTCCTCCTTTGGATTTTCGAAAAACTCCTTGGCTGGACCCTGTTCAACTACCTCGCCTAAATACATGAAAACCACATGATCGGCAATGCGCCTTGCTTGCCTAAGAACGTGGGTAACCATAACAATGGTGTAGTTGTCCTTTAGTTCCAAAAATTTCTCCTCAATGGCCTGGCTCGAAACGGGGTCGAGGGCAGAGGTGGGTTCGTCGGCCAGAATAATTTTGGGGTCTACCGCTAGCCCACGGGCAAGGCACAGTCGCTGCTGTTGCCCAATGGATAATCCCGATGCCGGATCGCGGAGCCTATCCTTTACCTCTTCCCACAGGCTAGCCTGACGAAGGAAATGCTCCACAGGCTTTGTTAGAAATTTCTTCTCTTTTCTTCCGCTAATTCGGAGCCCATAGGCAACATTCTTAAAAATGCTCATCGGCAGGGGATAAGGTCGCTGCGAAAGGAGTCCCATGCGCTGTCGTAGTTGCGTAATGTCTCCCTTGTAGGATAGAATGTCTATATCATCAATAAATATTTCACCAACAACCTTAATATCGGGATACATGTCGGTAAGCCGATTCAACGTCTTGAGCAGGGTGGTTTTGCCGCAGCCAGAGGGTCCGAGAATAACCGTTATCTTGTTTTTCGGAATCTGGATGTTGATGTCCTTTAAAATCTGCTGCTTTCCAATGTGCAGGTTGAGATTTCGGATGTCGATTTCGGTGTTGCTATCCATGTTCTAGAACTTAATCTTGTTTTTCTCGAAACGTCGCGAAAGATACCTTGAAGATATGCTGATTATCAAAATTATAATGGTAAGAACCAGTGCCGAGGCATATGCTCTTGCCTTAACTTCCGGTATGGGTGAGCTGAGCTGGAAAAATATGGCGAGCGGTAAGGTTGCCGCAGGCTGGCTCAGCGAGTGAGGAATATAGTCGGTATAGCCTGTGGTGAAAAGCACCGCGGCAGCATCGCCAATGGCTCTTCCAAAGGAGAGTAGTATGGCCGTTACAATTCCGGGGGAACATTGCCTCACAAATACGCGGAAGGCTGTTTCGGAACGCGTTGAACCCAACGAAAGAGAAGCTTCGAGCAACCCACGCGGAACAGTTTTAAGAACCTCGTCGATTGATCGCACCATGATGGGGATGATGAATAGTGTTACGGTGATTATTCCGGCAAGTAGCGAAGTTCTAATGCCCATGTATACCATTAGGGTGAAGCCAAATGCACCGTAAACAATGGACGGAACACCCCACAGCAGATCGAGCAAAAACCGAATGGTATTTACCAGTTTTTGATGGTTAAGAAGATGAATGTTCATAAAAAGGGCCACCGGTAGTCCTATAAACAGTGCCATAACCGTAGAGCCAACTGCGAGGTAGAGCGATCCCACAATGGCGTTAAGAATGCCGCCCTCCTTTCCAAAGTAAAAGCCGCCCTTGGGTGTTTGCGAAAGCATCTCCCACGAAAGTGCGGGTAAACCATTGACCAGAATACTTACTATAATTAGCATCAGTACTGCAGCAATGCCCAATGTAGCCATTCGCATTACGCCAATGAAGATTTTTTCCTCAGCCTTGATTAGTCGGGTGTGGTTTTTCCTATTCATTATATTCTCACATATTTTTTTCTAACCTAATAATGGCCAATCTTGAGCCAAAGTTGAAGAGCATTACTACAACAAAGAGTACTAGGGCAGCTAACATTAGTGCAGAGTCATATAGTGGAATGGAAAGCATTTCTCCGTAGTTGTTGGCAATAAGTGCTGGTAAAGGATATCCTGGGCTAAACAGTCCGTTGGGAATATGAGCCACATTGCCCACCACCATCAGCACGGCCATGGTTTCCCCAAATGCACGAGAAACGCCGAGCCCAATGGCGGAGATTATTCCCGGATATGCTTTTCGCAATAGCACTTTTTTTACTGTTTGCCATCGTGTAGCACCAAGTGATAGCGAAGCTTCAAGCAACTCATCGGGAACAGTGTGGAACACATCAATGAGTATATTCAGAATAAATGGGATTATCATTACGGCAAGCACAATGGCACCAGCCAGAACAGTAAAGCCCGATGATTGGTAACCCAGCAGCGGCGCCACGTAGTGTGATACGAATGGCACTACTATTAAAATTCCCCACAAACCGTAAATAACAGAGG
>DATKVT010000176.1 GCA_035529935.1 Williamwhitmania sp.
ACCGGAAATAGAATGGGTAGGGCAGTGGCAGCGCTTCTAACAACATAACCTGTACCGTTGGTTTCGATCATATTTGTTGCACTAAATGCGGCACCCTGAATGGCATTAGTTGCAGTATTGGCAATGGTTAGGCTGTTGTTACCCAGCTGCAGTATTCCTGATGTAAGGGTAAGGTTGTTGTTTACGGTTGTTGCTCCGGTAAGTGTTTTTGTTCCACCGCCGGAGGTTGTTAGGTCGTAATAGGTATAGGATCCTATTTGTTGGGCTGAGGCTCCATTGTATTCAACTGAACCACTTGTTGGAGCAGAAGCACCACCTCCAGTTGCGCTTGTAATACCGCCTCCACTCATATTGCCACCAACCTTAAGCATTCCTGTCCCAGAAAATAGAAAGTAGGTTCGTGGGTCGGCACTATTCATGGTTATATCTCCACTTACAGTAACAGTTCCTGTTGAAATTTCTATGTAACTATCCCTTCCATTATTGGTACTTCCATCCATAACAATACTTGCGGTGGATAATGATCCTGCAAGAACATTTATGTATTTGTAACGACTTGCATTTGTAGATGTAGGTGATTCAATTGTAGTTACGCCTGTAACATTTAATGAATTAGTTCCAGAAAATGTTATATAGGAAGCTCTATTGCCGGTTGCTAATACTAGTGCACCAATACTGTTAGTCGGTGTTGTATTTAAGGTTACATCAATATTGTTTGTAATTGTAACGGTTCCAGCCCCAGCGGTTGCTCCGGGGTAATCGCCTGGCGCGCAGTTTACCCAACCACCATTATAGACCTGCCAGGTGCCATTGGCACTCCAATTTCCAGAATTACGGGTTCTATAATCTCCGTTTACCTGCGCCCACGCACCTCCAAACGAAAGCATCAGCAGGAGAAAAAGTAGTCCTTTAAGAAAATAATTTTGGACCATTGGTCTCCTCAAAAAAACCTGTCGGATTTGAGTTGTAGCTGAAGGGAGTTGGGTAAAGGTCATCATGATGGTATGGTTTGCGGTGTGAGGTTTACGTTTCATAGGGCACTCGTTATTTGTAGCTAAAAAGTGTATCATCTCTTCACCTGAATTTCGAGGCTTTCACAAAAATTTTTGCTCATTTTCCATAAATGAGCAACATGCAGCAATCGGATTTTTAAACCAATACTCGAACCAATTGCAGTGTAGCGTTGTAATAATCTATATTCGAACATAAATACTAAATATTTAAATAAGCAAACGTCCGAGTATGGGCGTTATGCTGTAATACCTTTTTTATATTAGAAAACTGGTGATCCCATACACTCCGAACAAAAATAGGGGAAGCAACATTTTTTTCAAAATTCATATATTGCCCAACCCTAATCATATCAATACGTTCCTGCAGCGTATTAACACCAAATATCAGAGCTTAAATATACGTTAAAAATAGCTCTAAAATGAGGTAAAGGCTTGCATGTTCAAATCTAGCCCCTGCCCACTACAAAGCTTACAGCAATTAACGAGGTTCCCAAATGATATGTTTCCATGCTATTGCTACAACATCCTTTTTTTTGACTGCTTTAATTCTTTATGGGATGTATGGGCTGAAAAGAGTGGTGAATAGTTAGGGGTGACGGGAAAGTGGCGAGTCGGAGTGCAACAAAGTTTCCAATAAAAAGTGACTAGTGACTGAGCTACAAAAGAGTCGGAAGACCGAAGATTTGCAACTATAGCCCCATTATAGAAGACAAAAGACAAAAATTTGAAAGATAAAAACTGCTTTATTCACAATATGTGCAACTAACTGCATCCCTAAGCCATAATTTTCCTGTGAAACTCTGTGGAAACATTGTGGAACACTGTGCTACGACAGTGACAGAGTTACAAAAGAGTCGGAAGACCGAAGATGTGCAGTGACCATCAATGGTTTAAATTCAATTACTTTTTTTCGTGAAACTACCATGTAACCCTGTGTAGCTAAAAGAGGCGGGAGACCTAGCACCCCAGCGGGGTGCAATGTTTGTAGAAGAGACATGGCTTAGCGAGCAGCGGTGCACGCTCCAATGTTGTTTGTTGCTCTGCCGTTACCCTGCACCGCAACCGCCGAAAGGTGCATAGAGCATATCCAAAATAAAAGTGTGAATACCTGCAGCCTTTTTCCCTAATAACCTAAATCGCTAACATCCTAATTTGCTGGTAGAGTGACGTGTTGGAGCGTAGTGGAGATCCCGATTCATCGGGGTTAAAAGTTAAAAGTTAAAAGTTAAAAGTGAAAAGTGAAAAGTGAAAAGACAAAAGGAACAGGGAACGAGGAACAAGGAACAAGGAACGAGGAACGAGGAACAAGGAACCCACCTATTGTGCAAAACACCATTCAGCACCCCAGCGGGGTGCAATGTTTGTAGAAGAGACATGGCTTAGCGAGCAGCGGTGCACGCTCCAATGTTGTTCGTTGCTCTGCCGTTACCCTGCACAGCAACCGCCAAAAGAGGTTTAGAGCACATCCACAAAAACGCATTGAGCGAATTTCGTATGCCACCCTTGACTAATCTTTGAAATTTATGTATATTTGCAATGTGATTGCATAATTGCATAAGTTATGTTTATTCAAAGAGAGTTACAACCCCAGCTTGAGCGAATGCTCAAGCAATTTCCCATTGTTTCGATTACTGGACCGCGCCAGTCCGGAAAAACAACACTTTTGCGCAATGCATTTCCACATTTCAAATACTTCAATTTGGAGCGTTTGGATCATCGTCAGCTTATTATGGATGACCCAATCGGCTTTCTAAGGAATAATGGCTCCCAAGTTATCTTTGATGAGGCTCAAAACTTGCCGGAGTTATTCAGCTACCTCCAGGTTGTTTCCGACGAACGGAATAGCGCAGGTCAATACATTCTCAGCGGTTCTCAGAGTTTTCTGATGAATCAGCAGATTACCCAATCCTTGGCGGGCCGTGTTTACGTGAGCCATTTGCTGCCATATGGCTTTGCAGAACTTAACAGCAACGACGATAGCTACAATACAATTTTCAAGGGATTTTATCCCCGCCTTCACGACATGGGCATTAATTCACCTGATTTTTACCCATCCTACCTTCAAACCTATATAGAGCGAGATGTAAGGACTTTAAAAGCAGTGGAAGACCTGAACACCTTTGCCCGATTCCTCGGGCTGTGCGCAGGAAGAGTTGGTCAAGTT
The DNA here is from genome assembly GCA_035529935.1 of Williamwhitmania sp. Lineage (NCBI taxonomy): Bacteria > Pseudomonadati > Bacteroidota > Bacteroidia > Bacteroidales > Williamwhitmaniaceae > Williamwhitmania > Williamwhitmania sp. The sequence goes on from DATKVT010000176.1 coordinate 3,178, forward strand.
CTCAATCTTACCTCGTTGGCCAACGACGCTGGTATAGCCGTGAATACAGCAAAATCTTGGCTTTCGCTTCTTGAGGCCAGCTTTATTATCTTCCTATTGCAACCCTATTACAAAAATTTCAGCAAGCGGATAATTAAGTCTCCCAAGCTCTATTTTTTTGACACTGGTCTCGCCTGTTCATTGCTCCGCATAAGCAATTCAGAAATGATTAAGACCCATTACCTCTACGGAGCGCTCTTTGAAAACTTGGTTATCAGTGACATCATGAAGCAGTTCTACCATTCAGGCATTAGACCTTCTGTTTACTATTGGCGCGAAAGTAATGGGACTGAGATAGATTGTATAATTGAGCGTGGGAGCCAAGATACATTGGCCATTGAGGTAAAAGCTGGTCAAACTTATAGTAAGGACTTTTTACAAAACTTCAAAAAATTCCCCGATAAGCAGGCTCAGTTGATGGTAGTTTACACGGGGGAAGAATCACTGATGACCGGAGAAATATCAATAGTGAACTGGAAGAAAATACCAAAGATAGTTGAGCATTGACTTGAAAGAGATGGAATACGGAAGTTGTGCGGCTGCCATCGATGGCATAAATTCTATTAATTTTTCTCTGTGAAACTCTGTGTACCCACCGTGTAACTCTGTGTTGCAAAAGAGTCTGAAGACCGAAGTTGATCACCTAAAACCTACATCCTAATCTCCAATCAAAAAGTAAACCCCCGACCAATTGGCCGGGGGTTTTTGCAATCCACTATTTTAGAAAACTCCTAATAACCTAATACCCTAACAACCTAATCTCCTAACCTCCCAATCAATACCCAAAGCTATTGCTCACATGGTACACTGGTCCGGCTTCCGGAACTCGATGAATGGTTACATCCTGCTCCAGAATGGTGGAGCAGCCACCGGCGTTGGTTATGGTTACGGTTACCTTTTTAACTACGCTGGTAATTAGGCCAGTAAATATGGCGGAGTTGCTGTTCCAATTCACCGTAATGGCGTTGCCTGAGCCAACAATGGTTCCCACATTATCTTCAATGGTCCAAGCATAGGTGCAACCTGCCACGTTGGTTACCGAGAATCCATCACCCGTATTGCCTGCGCAGGTAGAGGTGTTGCTCGAAATCCACGATGCAGTGGGCTTGGGGTTAACTGTTACGTTTGCAAGGTCGGTAAGTTCTACGCCGCAGCTATACTCGTTGGTTGCCCAAACGTTGTATACCGTGTTGGTCGCAACTGTAACCGGAAGTGTTACATCGCCGCCTGGTCCGCTGCTCACTGGACTTCCAACTGGAGTATCATCGCTATTCAGCCGCAGCTGGTAGGTTATACCCGCCGGAGCTCCTGTTACCACAACATTGGCAACATCACCTGCACACACGGTGGGGTCCGAAACGGCATTGGTCGATGGCGGCAGCGGGTTAACCGTAACGGGTAAGGTATTCGATACGGAGGTCGACCCTGTTTCAGTAACCTTTACCGATCCGGCTCCGGCTATTGTCCAATCAACCGAAATGGTGTTGGTGTTTTGTCCTGACACAATGGTGCCGCCAACCACAGTCCACGAGTAGGTATGAGCTCCAACCAATGGGGTGGAGTAGGTTTCGTAACCTGCACCTGCACAAACCACATCGTTGCCCGAAACTAATGGGTTAGGAATATCGGTAATTGTTACATTGTAGGTAGGAGTAACTTTGCTACAGCCGCCGGTGGTCACCGTTTCCGATAGGGTTACCGTCCCGGCTGGGCCTGCACCCCATTTTACCTGAATTTGGTATGTGCCTTGCCCACTTTGGATTACTCCACCTGTTACGCTCCAGAGGTAGGTTACTCCGCTCACATTTGGAGTGCTATAGGTAACAACCGAATTGGCTGGAGTGGTTGCAAGTCCTGAAATTACAGGGCTTGGTGATGCATTCAGGGTAATGGTTGCAGAGGTAGTAAAGTCGCGAATACCCGTGCTGCCGGTAGCGTCCTTCACGTAGGAGATGGTGAAGGCATAGTTGCCTGGTCCACCAGAAGCCAGAGCAGGAATGGCGTTGGAAACTACCAACGAATAGGGCGAGGTAGCAATATTGCTGATGGTTGTCTCATTTGCTCCGTTGATTTTGTATTTAATGGTCCATGGCCCAGTTCCAGTCAGAGAAATGCCGATGGGCGTTGAGGAGCCGTCGTTACAAATGCTGGCATTACCACTTGTAATTGTGGCGGTTGGTAAGCTTTCTACCCCAATGGTAAAGAAGTGGTCACCCACCAGGGCAACGGTTGGTGAAGTTTTTATGGTTCCGCTCGAAATTCCTCCGTCGGTAACAACAGCGCCTCGGTTTACCCAAGAGGCACTCCATTCCACCACTCTTAGCTTTTGTCGAGTAAGGGCATCAATGGGAATAATACCGCTGTTGCTGTCCCATCGAACGGTTACGTTAGCACTGGATGCTGCGGGGCCATTTACCCTCCAATATTCGAGGTTGCTCACCACATCCACGGGTGGCGTTTTGATTGTAGGATCGTAACCTTCCAGCAAGGGATTGTGGTTAAGATATTGGGCAATATAGTTACCGGTAAGAGACGTTTCTGAAACAATGAGTTTTCCATACCTCATGCCATTTACATCGCCCACTGGGAATGCAAACGAGCCACCAGCCAGCATCTTCTTTTGCAGAGGACCATTTACAAACGAGCTTGATCCACCACCAATTACTGCACTTGGACTACTGTTTGAAATGGAGAGCAGGTTGGTATTGCTGGTTGTAATATTCCCATTAGTCAGGTAAAGCAGGTTCGATACGTTGGCCTTTCCTCCTCCGGTAATGGTAACCCCGGCAGGATTATTAATAGTTAGGTTGTAGAACTGCTCTGTTGCCGCACCTATTGCGATGGTTAGATTTTGGTTTGCACTGCCGTTAAAGTAAACCATGCCCGATCCTGGAATAAATCCACCAACGGCCGTGGTGTTATTGTCAGTCCAGTTGCCAAGTATGGTTATCTTTCTGCTAAACAGTTCGTTGCTGAGAATTGAACCGGCATCTTTAATGGTTAAATTGTTGAGCACTTTAAGGTCTTCTGCCGAAATGAGCTTCTTACCTGTTCCGGAGAAAATTACGTTTTGATAAGGTTTGTAGTTGTTACCCGGCTTAAGCGGCAAGCTGGCATCGTTGTTACCCATAAACTCGATGGTGCTTCCGAGGGTGGCCATAAATACATCGTAGTTACCACCAGGAAATACAAAGAAACCTGCACTGGTAGAGGTAATATTAAACTTTCCACCACCTGTAACGTGACCGATGTTATGAAATACGGTTTGTTTAACGTCGAGCGTGCCATTAAGCTCTACGGAGTAGGCATCGGCACCATCGGCATCCATGGTTATGGTGTGGGCTGCAGCAATAATAACCGGATTTCCTTCGGGATGACAGCTGCAAGATGCTCCACTGCTGCTTACTGCAGACCAAACGGTATCGTCAAACCAATTTCCAGATTTTATGCTGTATAAGATGGGAAGGTTAGGCGTAAAGTTGGTTGTTGTTCCAGCAGTGTATTCACCATCGATATAGGATACATTGCTCAGATCTATTTGATGGGTTGCGGGGGTCACCGTTCCGGGAATTCCAGCCAGTGGATTCCAAACCCCGGCTAAAAAGCGCCCAGTGACGTAGGTGTTTTCATCACCCGTAACATCACTGGCCAAGTAATTGTATGTGTGGGAAATAGTTGGAGCAACACTAAACCCTCCTGAAATAACATTCCAGTAGTATTTAAGCTCATCACCAATGGGGTTGGCCAAGGCAGGATGAGCATAATTTACAGGTTTAACGGTGATAAATGCATTGCTGTTGGCATTTGCCGTAAAGTTGTAGGTGGCAGGCGTATACTTTCCCGCTACTCCAATGGGATAGGTGAAGGTGCTGGTTCCGGTAGGATAAATCTTTTTAACCCCTTCGTCGGATATTACACCATTCAAGATAATCATCTTTGTGGCGTCGGGTGTTCCACCAATTGAGGCTCCGGCACCAAGTGTCAGCAAGTAGTCGTCGATGTATAGGCTTCCGTAGGTAAATGTCAACTTGCCGTTAATCATGCTATTGTCCACCATGTTAATGCCGGTGGTATTGTTGAGCACTACGTTGCCAAAAACTCCTGTTCCGCTTCCGCTAATCACCTGAGGCTGGCTGCCTTCAAAATAGAGCCCACCACCGGCAATGGAGCTGGCATGGGTCGCACTATTTTTAACGTTACCCACCAATGAAATGGAGTTGCCTCCATCATCCAGCGTGCCACTATTCAGGGTAAGGCTGTTATTAATCTTGATATTGCTACTGGAATTTAGCAATAAGGTGCCTGATGAGTTGATGGTTAGGTTTGCAAAGTTTGTTAGGTTAGCACCAATACCCGAAATGTTTTTGATGCCAGAGCCGTTGAAAGTGGTCAGCTGTGTTGAGATTCCGGGCTGGTAACCGCCAACATTTAGTCCTGCCGCAGCATTGGAGTTGGTATTCACCAAATTCCCACCAATGGTAACATTCAGCCCGTTGGTCCTAAAAATGGAATTGCCATTTATGGTAAGGTTGTTTGTTAACGTGAGCGGATAAATGCGAAGATCAAGGATTTTATCGTTGGTTGTTGCATCCACCTCCAGGTTATAGAGTGGAACGGAGGTAACCATGTTGAAGTCGGTGTTGGCAGGGGTAATGGATGAGCCAAAGAGTATGGTCCCTCCGGTAACGCTGCTGGTGTCCGGTGCCAAGTAAAGGTCATTGTAGGCAGAACTATTAAAACTTCCAATAATATTTAGCGTTCCGCCACTCATATTGAATTTACTTCCGGTATTGAGTATTTCGAGCAAGGCTCGGGCGTTGTTAGCGTTACTTCCGGCAATGGTTACCGTGCTCGAGCCGTTGCTTTGGGAGTAATTAAGCGAACCGGTATTAATGGTGGTGACTCTTCGAATTTGCCCGTTAACGTAGAGGCTTCCTCCACTAACAATAATCTCAGGATAGCCTGCCGAGGAGTACTCTATGTCGTTGTTGAAATTTGTCCCGGGAGTTCCAATGTTCACTCCACCGGCAATTACTTCAAGCCGCCCATCGAGTTGCAAATCGGTGGCATCGGTGGCCAAGGGACCACCAATGTTTATTGTTCCACCGTTTGCCGACAGAGAGCCCGAAACAGGAATATTGAAACTTCCTGAGTTGGTTAGGTTTAGGGTAATGGGGCTTGTAAGTCTAAATGTTCCGTTGGTTAAAGTAAGGGCGGTGGCAAGGTTTGCATTCAGGGTAAGTGCCGAAGATTTTACCTCCAACAAAGTGTTCCGCGAACTACCTTTGTTTACCACAATGGTGTTGAAGTCGGTGGTGCTACCCGAGCCATTTATCTCCTTGTTGGTATTGCCTGTAAAGGTTACATTACAAACTTGGTTGGCACCGGTATTCATATCGAAGATGCCATTGTTGGTGAGGTTACCGTAAAGTGTTAAGCTGTTGGCAGCATTCCCAGTAGTATTAACGTCGAATGTTGCACTTGCATTAACTGTAACATCACCATTTACCACAACATTCTGAGCAGTATTGTTTCCATTAGTGTAACGAAGGGTTCCGCTCTGGACTACTAAGTTAGAGTCGACGGTTACTAGGCGAGACGTGGCGGTATTATTTAGTTGAGAAATACCGGTTCCAGCCACCGTATAATCATCGTAGATTTCCAAGTTGGTATTGGGTAAGGTAATGCTCTTCCCAACTTCGGGAGAGGTAATAAGGTTGTTATACCCCACAATATTGATGGTTGAGGCCCCAGAAGTGTAAGTTGTGGGTAGCTTAAAGGTGGCTGACCCAAGTGTGGCCGTGCTATAGTACTCCACGGTTCCTCCACCTTTCGACAAGAAGTTGCCGAAGTCCCCATTCGGAAAGGTTGCAGTAGCCGCAGCAGTGGATATTTTAAGCGTTCCATTACCTTGGATTTTGGTGTCGGGAATGGCTCCAAAGTTATGTCCAGTGGTGGTTTGAATATCAAGAACAGAACCCTTACTAATCTGAAGGCCACCTACCACAATATTGTTGAAGCCAAGGGGAACTATAATCGTGTCATGGTTTGCCGCATCACCAATTACAACTGGATTACTTGCTCCTGGGATGGTTCCATCTACGGCTCCTCCAACGGCTACGGAGCTCCAGCTATTAATATCGTTCCAGTTACCCGATTGACGGCTATAGTATACTTTAACCGCCTGAAATGCTGACAGTTCTCCGGCAGTATAGTCGCCATCGATAAAGTTGATATTGTTGAAAAGGATAGTGTTAGAGGCATCCACCACCTTCGATATGTCATTGATTGGAACCCAGCTATACGGGCGATAGGCCGCCGGAATATAATTTGCCTCCGTACCGTGTCCTAAAAGGTCGGAGTCCACATACTTGTAGCTATGGCTTACCGATCCTGCCTGCACACCAGTAAAGCCATCACTGGTAACCTTCCAGTAGTAGGTGAGCGTGTTGGTTGAGGTAGCAAAGGGTTCTATTTGAGCAACCGGACGTATGGTTACCGAACCCCAATTGGTTGGAGCCATGGTAAATTGAAGGGTAGCCGGAGTATAATCGCTTGCCGTTCCAAAGGGGAAAAGGAAGCTGCTTGTGTTGCTGTAAGTTTTGGTTAACCCGCCATCGCTCAAGTTCCCTGCCAACCGAATCATTTTGGTTCCGGAGAAGTTGGTGGTTGTACCTGTAAGGGCATCATAAACGTTACTACTTGCACCAAGCGTTAGGTTGTAGGTGCCAATGTTTAGGAGACCAGTTGCCAAACGCAGATTGCCGGTTATCGACTGGTTGGCTGCAAGTGCAGCTCCTGTGGCGTTGTTTAAATTTAGGTTTCCAAATACACCCATGCCTGAGCCTCCAATGGTTTGGAGCGAGGTACCATTTAGCAGAACCGCTCCACTAGCCTGACTCGTGTGGGTTCCGGAGTTAGTAATGTTTCCGGCAACGCTAATGGTATGTCCCACATCGTTGAGGAAGCAGTTGGGTTCAATGTCGAGATCTCCTCTTACGATGAGGTTATTGGAGAAGATATCGGTGTTGGAACTGCCGGAAATGGTTAGGTTATAGAGCCCAGTGTTGTTATTTACTATTCCAATATTGGTAAATCGCTGTCCTCCGTTACCATTGAAGGTTGTAGTGTTATTTCCTGTTCTATATTCGGCTGCAGTGTTAATGGTAAAATCGTGACCAACGGTTACATTGCTGCCGTTGGCATTAAAAACTGCTGAATTCAGAACGTTTAGATCGTTGTAAACAATAAGTGGCTGAGCAGTAATTGCCGGAATAAAGGGAGTGGTATTACCAGCGTAGCCCTGAATTTGGCCGCGACGAGCATTAGAAGTACTTGTGAAATTAACATTCCATAGTGGAACAGTAGAGTTAATATAGGCATCCACAGTGGTTGGCACTGTAATGTTTATTGTTCCACCGGTAACCGAAACATTATTTGGATTGGAGCCAAGTAGCATGCTAAAGTTGGTTGCCGGTCCTCCTGTAAGCGTATTTGGTGCACTAATGTTAATGGTACCACCGCTCATTCTAAAAACATTATCCGGATAGGGTAACGTCAAAGTTGCGTATATCTCGAGTCCGCTTATATTTAGAGTGTTTCCAGTAATATTAATGGTTCCACCCGATAGCGTAAATGCGCCCCTATGAATACCGTTGATGTAGGAGGTACGAATAACCGGAGTAGTCACTGTTCCAGATTCCATAGTGATGGCACTCTGATCGCGCATAACAATCCCTTGACCACCATTGGCATTGAAGGTCGCCCCATTAGTAACCTTTAGCTTACCATAAATAACAAACGCCGTGTTGGATGCAATTGACGAAAAGGTAACGGTAGCGCCATCAAGCCATAGCTGCGCGTCGAGGTCAACATTGTATACCGCGTTATCGGCCATACTTGGTAGCACAATATTCGGACCAAGTCTTACCGTTCCAGCAAGAAGACCCAGAGCGTTGCCATTCTCAATGGAAGGAGGAGCATTTAAAGGAGGGCTAGATTGTTGATCGTTTCTACCAAACAGCCTAAATTTAGTATTGTCGCTGGCATCGATATTCAGCACGTAGGTTTGGTCAAAGCCCTTATCAATCTCTATTCGGTAGAAATTACTAGTTCCATTGCACTGAAGGTTTTGATCTGAAGTTGGATTGTTGAAAACCACATCTGCAGTTGCGTAAAGGGGGGTAGTGGGTGCCCACCAATTATATAAATTAGTGCCACTATAATCAGCGGCATTCAACTCAGTAAAAACAACAGTACCATCGTTAGTAAAATTACCATTAACAACCATACGATGGTTTATATTGCCGGTGCCAATACCTATGCTACCATTCGGACTAACGTACACATTTCCATTGACTGATAGGTTCCGGCTAACGTTGCTATTGTCATTAATCTGGAACTTACCTCTTGTGATTGTTAGGTTCCCATTAACGGTCATGTCGCCGAGTAGCGTGGCAACTAGCGCATTGGTGGAGAGGTTTATGATTAGGTTGTTGTAAACCAGCTGCGAGAAGTTGAAGCTGGAGGTGTTGTAGTACTCAACGGTACCTCCACCGGCTGAAACAAAATTGCTCCAATCACCTGATGGGAAAGTAGTATTCTGAAGACGGACTAGTCCTTGTCCACGAACAGCCGTAAATGTTTGTGTGGTAAAGTTGCCAAGATCTAAAGTTCCACCTTCATTAATTTGTACCGACAGTACCTGATAGCCATTTGCAGGAGTTGTTACCGTTCTACCATTTAATATTACCACTCGGTCGTTAGCACCGGGCACGGCAGGACTTACGGAAAGGGTTCCTGATGGGTCGGTGGTCCAGGTTGTGGAGGTGTTCCATGGCCCCGACTGATAGCTGTAGTATGTTGTATAGATTGGTTGTTCCCTTGCGGTCCACTGGCCGGTTAGGGAGGTGGCGCTCGATACTGTCATGGGGTTGACCCCTGCACCGCTTGCTACTACAGGAATAGACCAGGTTGAGGTGGCGGAGTTAAAGTAGTAAGGAATGTATTTTGTTTGATCTCCACCAAGCCCCACTTCGCTAGGGTTAATGTAGGTAAGCCGAAGATTTGCATCTATCGATGAAAGGCCAGAGGTGGAAACATTCCAGTATTTTTTGAGGTCGGTGCTAGCAGCCGATGGGGGACCTGGTGCTATGAGAGGAACAGCTCTCAAGCTTATGGCTCCTATTCCGGTTACCGTTGCCGTGAGCGATGAAACTTCGTAAGGGGTGTAGGAGGTCCCTGTTCCAACAGGATAAACCATTACAAAATCGTTTTGAGTGGTTCCCTGCTTTATTAGGCTACCCGTTCCATCGCAAACTACCATGTGATTGCCATCGAATGCACCTGAAATGGAGGCTCCGGGAGCAAGAGTTAAATTGAATGCACCCGACCCAAGGCTTAAGTTGCCGTTTGTTAAGGAAAGAACGCTATTGACGATAGTATTGCCTTGAAGTGACTTTGTTCCTCCACCATCAATGGTTAGGTTGCCATAGCTCAGTGCCGCTACATTCTGGGCTCCTGCATAACCATAGTTCACAGTTGACCCAAGATCGATCAACTCTGTTCCACCCCACACTGCGTTTGAGGTAACATTGTGGTTATAGGTAGCGCCGTTATCGAGTTGGAAGGTGGTAGTAGCCGAGAGGGTGATGGCGGCATTTGCGGTAAGTGAGGCTCCGGTCTCAACTTCAAGTTTGGAGTTGGTTCCTGAAATGCTCCATGCCGAAGCGGCAGTCATGGAATGAGTAGCTTGCACCACAAATGTTTGGTTGTTTGCGGTAAAGCTAGTTGGGCTTGTGCCACCACCAGTTCGTGAAGTATTCCAACTGGATAGTTGGGTTGGATTGCCGGATTGGGAGTAATATGTTGGAATAGGTGTTCCCGATAGTACAATGTCGTCAACTGTAAATCCTGGGTTTGTTCCTGTATTATTATCGTTGATCCATCTAAATCCAAGGTAGAAAACTTGAAAGTCGGCAACTGATATGTTCAAGTTGGTTACGCTTTGGGTTGAAGCTTGACCTTGATAATTTGTTGTGCTTACGTCATTCCAGTTAGTACCATCTGTTGACCAAACAACACGACCATAATCGTAATTATTTTCTCCAACGCATTTCCACTTAAAGCTGAGCCTTAAATTGAAATATTGTTTTGCATCAATTGCACTGGAGAAGTAGGCAACTCTTTCTGTCGCCCTATTGTTCCTATATGTATATTCTGTACCATTATTGTGATAAATTGTTAGGCTATTGTTGCCCGATATACTCCCGGCAGAACCTCCTATACCCCAAGGGTTATTATTAGCTCCAATTAGGTATTGGATCCATTGATTGGTGCCAACTGTTGGAAGATTCGATGTTGTTGGATAGCTCTCAAAATTTTCACTAAACAAAGTTGTTTGCCCCAATGCAAAGCCAACTGAACCAAGCAATATGGCAATTGTAAGAAGGAAACTTCTCATGCCAGTATTAAAATCATCATTACAGCCGCAAACAGCAGTTGATAATTTTTTATGGCAACAATTCATGCTAACTAAAATATTCTCAAGTTGCATTTTGCCAGTTCTAGGTTCTGTTGGTCGTTTAGAGTTGGTATTCATTTGTTCCTTTTCAAGTATACATAACGCCCAAATTCGGGCGTGTCGATTTTCTCTTGATTACTGCAATAGCGAAAACTGTTTTCTTTAAGTCTATAAATTCAACTTGCTTTCAATCTATGTCTGCATTAAACCATTAATTATCAACTACAACTATTAGAGGTAGTCGTTGTGTTGAGTCGAAAAAAATCTAATAAACTAATTTTAAGTTAATGAAACGTTTGTGCGCCTTTTTTTATTTGCAATTTTCAAGCCGCTAATTGTAATATTCAGCATATTAATGCAATAATGCATTTTATGTGGAATCTTTTACTTTTCTTGCCCGATTTTGGACATCCGGTTTTTGAAGTTCACATTTTGACCTAAGTTATCTTTTATGAAATAGTGGCCATTCATTGAGCAAACTTCAATGAGTTTCACAGTGTTCCATAGAGAAACTTAGGCAGCGGACCGGAAATAAACAACCTCGGACTTCGGATTTTTTGTAACTCTGTAACCCGTCACTTTTCTGTCACTACTTTTCCATCAATCAAATGGCTCATTTTAAACCCCACCTGAAGATTATAATAATGAATAATCACTATCTTTCCACCCTATGAAAGTTCGACCGATACATATGAAGTTGGCGTTCTGGGGGTGGATTACCGCGCTATTTGTGGTGGCTCTAATTCCCGGTGTAGGGTTTACCCATGCGCGAATTGCTGGGTTTGTGTTTAGGGCCGACTACCTAGTTCACGCATTTGTATTTTTTGGTATTACAGCCATTTTTGCACATGCGAGGAGCAGAGGTGTAGATGTGTTGAACCAATACGGATGGCAGAAACTTGTGGCTCTATGCCTGGCACTAACTGTTTCCATCGAAACGCTCCAGGGCTTAACCGGTAGAACATTTAGCTATCACGACATGGTTGCCAATTGTGTTGGATTATCTGTAGGATTGGTCCTCTTTATGACCATTGAAAGAATTAGTGCTTAGCCTAATATTAAATCCTTCAGCGCGTTACCTACCTTTTCATATTTAAATTTATACCCTAGCTGTCGCAATGCTGTAGGTTTAATGTGCTGGTCGGCAAGGAATATCTCCTGTCCCATACTACCGGGCAACAATCGAAAGAGAAATGATGGAATTGGAAGCCACTTTGGTCGATGAAGTTGTTTCGCTAATAGCTGGTTGAGCTCCTGCTGAGTTGTTTTATCGGGTGCAACTAAGTTGAAGGCTCCTTTAGCGTTGTCGCTCTTCAGCAGAAAAACAATTGCATTTACCTCATCGTCGAGGTGAATCCAAGGGATTACACGTTTACCACTTCCCATGTTTCCTCCTAAAAACAGTTTAAATGGAATGAGCATTTTTGGAAATGCTCCACCTGCTTGAGCGAGCACAATGCCTGTTCTCAGGTAAACCGTCCTTATGCCAAGCCTTTCGGCGTTGTAGGCTGCCGATTCCCAGAGGACGGTAAGTTCAGCAAGAAAGCCTTTGCCTGCTGAGGTTTGTTCGTCGGCATCATTGGCGTGGGTTCCATAGAAGCCAACTGCCGAACCTTGTAGAAGTACTTCCGGCTTGTGATGCAGTAGGGCCAAAGCAGAAACAAGGTTGGTGGTTATGTCATATCGGCTGCTAAGCAACTTTTGCTTCCTCTTAGGTGTCCAAATGCCAGAGGCAATGTTTTCCCCAGCAAGGTTAACGATGGCAACGCATCCGCTTAGGATATTGGCCAACTCGCCGGCACTTTTTCCGTCCCAATGCTGAGCTTCGAATTGTGGGCTTACATGCTGAATATTTCTGGTTACAATTATCGGTAAGTAATTCTCCTGCATGAGCCTATTGGCCAGTGATCTACCAATAAGCCCAGTTCCACCAAGAATGGCAACCTTGGGATGAGATGTGTTAGACTTCATTTCATTATTTTCAGTTGGGGTCATTTTAGCCCTTAGAATGTTGTATAAGAGAGATTGCTAGTTTTTAAAGGTAACTGTTGCCTTGCCTATAATATTTAGCGCCGTGGTTAATGTTGAAAGGTCAGCATCGAGGTTGCCATCTTTTCCGTTGTAGCTGCTGTGGCCAATTGGAACCATTACCACTGGCTTAAGGCTGTCTGTATTAATTGTTGCAGCATAAACTACTGCAGGTTGCCCCGAGGTTTTGTATTCCTCGTCGTTTGGATAAAGATTGTTTGTCCAAGAACCGTTAAAATCCCATGGTTGATTTATCTCCAGCAACACTCTAATGTGTTTTAGTTTAACCTGTGTGGTTGCATCAACAACAAAATTTCCTGTTGGTGTTGCTCCTGTAACCGCATCGGGAACTGGGTTGTCGGGGGTAGGTAGGTAAAGTCCATCCAACGTGCGTATGCCAAGCTTGTGAGCATAGTAGGGTAGGGCAGCAGGTCTTCGTCGGGGACCCGGTTTCCAGCTGGTACCATCGCTTACGCCGTACTTAAAAATGCCCTTTGAAAAAGATTTGGAAGCGTAGAGCGTTTGGATAAATCCTCCATTCTCATTTTCAATCCAGATGGCAATAAGTGGATGGTTAAAGGCTGCCCCTTTTTCAACCTCAACTTGCAGTTCTCGACCTTTTGGGTCTGGCTTGGTTTTTATCTCCTGAACAGCATTTGGGGAGTTGGTCTTACTGCTTGTGCATGCTGTAAGCATATACACTGCTGCAATTAGGTAAAGTTTAGTTTTCAAAATCTTTTTCATGGCTCGATGGCTAAAATTACGGTAATCACTAAAATTCAACAATCAACCCAATGGTTGGAAGAATGGTTCCCGAGCCGCTGCTGGGAATCTCCTTTAGAATATAGCGGGAAGGATCGCTAGGGTCTACAACAGTTGCAATATAGTTTGGTTGCTCTTCGGCCTTAAAGTTATATACGTTTTGGATATCGAGGTAGAAGTTGAGTGTCCATCGATTGAAATAGTAGGTTTTATCAGCCCTTATATCGAGCTGATGAAACGCCTTGAACCGGAGCGAATTAAATTCGGAGTAGTTATAATATGGCCTATTCTGAGTGTTCCACACGTCGATGAGCGATGAACGGTTAAGATCGTATGGTGTGTAAGGCGCACCACCCACATAGCGCCATCTGAACCCGAACTCCCAACCTCTTTTAAACTCACGGGTTGCCGTAATGGTGATAATGTTCCTGTTATCCCAAGCCGTTGGGATGTAGGTGTCGGTATTCACAAAATTTTTATCTGCCTTTTTAAATTCGCTCCAAACAAGGGTGTATGCAACTATGGCGTTAAATCCCAGAATGTTTTTGGTACGGTAGAGCAGCTCCATTCCATATGCTCGGCCTTCTCCAATTGGGATCACTGCCTCATCACCAAAGGTTCCATAGTCGGCACCCTTGCTCGAGATGGCAACAGAGTCGGTAAGGGAGTAGGGATAGTGTCGGTAGCTCTTGTAGAATCCCTCAATCGAGGCTTTACTATCTTCGTTGGGGCGATATTCAAGGCCTGCAACAAGGTGGTCCGATTGAATATAGCGAACCCCATTTTGCCTATTGATGAGGGTGCCGTCACTGGCCGCATAACCAAGTGTAGTATAGGGAGGTAACTCAAAATATCGGCCGGTATTGAAGTTTACCGACCATCTGTTTGTGAGCATGTAGGAGGCCGAAAAGCGGGGTGAAAGTTGGTCGACCATATTGTTCATCTTCGAAGAGTAGCTGTTGGCATCGGTTCTGATTCCCAACGATAGTGTTAGCCTATCATCTAAAATGCTCTTGGTGGCTTGACCAAAAATGCCCCACTTCCAAAAGTTCAAATTTCTATTGTAGCTTATTGTCTGAACACTGTCCCCCATGGAGGTTAGCCGGTATGTTTTGTTTGTGTACTGGTCATATTCGGTGGCGATACCATAGTTGAGCTTAAAGCCGGAGGAGGTGGTTCGGTCGTGCTCATAACGAATTTTGTTTTCGCCTTCGGTGGAGGTATAGTCTAGCAGCTTATAGGAGTTGACATCGTTGTTGTTGTATTTGTATGCTCGGTTATTCAGAAAGCTACGGCTAACTACCCAAGTGTCGTATCCGCTGGCTCTAAAGTGCTTGTAAACAGCCCCAACGGTGTAGCTCCATTGATTGTTTACCGGCAGGGAATTGAGGATATACTGCTGGTCTTCGGTTGGGTTTTTTATGCTAGTGTTGAGCTTAAACTGATCGAGTGCACCCAACCCAATGAAGGTAAGTTCGTTTTTGTCGTTTATGCGGGTTTTTACCTTATACTGAAAGTCGTTGTAGGTAGGCAGAAAGGGTAACCCCAAAACATTGAAGAGAAACTGAAGGTAGCTGCGACGTGCAGAGAGTATAAAGGTTGTGTTCTTACTAATTGGTCCATCCAGAGTTAGCGCAAGGTCGCTGGCCCCAAAAGCTCCCTTTACCTTGAGCCTGTCGGCGTTTCCATCTATTAATCGGAAGTCCATAATGGAGCTAAGCGTATTTCCCTTATCGGCTGGGAATGCTCCCGTATAAAAATTCACCTCGCGGATAAAATCAACATTGATAATCCCAATGGGGCCGCCCGATGCTCCTTGGGTAGAAAAGTGGTTTATGGTTGGAATTTCAACGCCGTCGAGGTAGAATCGATTTTCGTTTGGACCACCACCTCGAACAATTATATCGTTGCGATAAGCAGGTGTGGAGGATACTCCTGGGAAAGACTGTATTACTTTGGAAATGTCGCGGTTGGCTCCTGGTGCTTTTTCAATCTCCGATATGCCAATTCTTTGCAAGGAAACAGGGCTCTCCTCACTTTGCCTAAATACAGATCCCGTAACTGTTACTTGCTGAATTTGTATGGAGGTTTCCTCCATGCCAATGTCTAGATTGGTAGCAGCCGCATTGGTGACTCTTATTTCTGCAGAAACAAACGGTTTAAAGCCTACCGATGAAGCTCTCACCTCAGCAAAGCCTGGTTTTAGGCCCGTGAAAATAAAGTTGCCCTCAAAATCGGATACCGTTCCTATGTTGGTATCCCAAATAATGACGTTAGCAAATGGCACCGGCTTGTTATTCTTAATGTTGTATACTCGGCCTTTTATTGCCCCATTGTTCTGGCCGAAGGCCTGAATATTAATTACAGCAATAATAAAAAGCGGCAATATTTTTCTTATCAAAAGGTCTATCTTTTTAATTTTTACTTGAAGTGTTTGCTTCATCTGTCAAATCTTTATCGGTGTTAAATTTTATGGAGCATCATCCATTTTGAAAGTTACAACTTCTTGTAGTAGCATTCGGCAACTGTTTTGATATTTCTCAAAATATTAACCCATTTAATATATTATTGTTCATTATTTTGTAGACAATGTTTAAACACTATGTTCCTTTTCCGTTATTATGTCTTGATATAAAGTGAATTACCTGTATTTTTTACAAGCGGAGTATTGATCCCCGCCTTTTTCCTATTTTTGAAAGAAAAAATGGATTCAAACGAGCTGGTTGGGTTTGTGGCAGCAATTCTTACTACGGTTTCATTTTACCCACAAGCGTTTAAGATTATTAAAACGAAGGATACCCAAAGCATATCACTGCTGATGTATTCCATCATAAACTTGGGGATAGCGCTTTGGTTAGTCTATGGCATTCTCCAGAACGACAAACCAATTATTTATGCCAACGCATTTACGCTGGTTGCCTCGCTAACCATTCTTTTTTTGAAGCTTAATGATATTTTTAAACAACGATAAGCATGAGCATTCTATTTTTACTTAATGAAGCGCCATACGGAAGTGAGAAGGCGTACAATGCATTACGACTTGCATTGCAAATAAAAAAGGATTCACCCGATACGACTGTTCGTATCTTCCTTATGGCAGATGCTGTATTCTGTGCCTTACCAAGCCAGCATACTCCCGATGGATACTACAATGTAGAGCGTTTTATCAAGGGGTTAGTTGGCAGGGGTTGCGAGGTGAAGCTCTGCGGAAGTTGTATGGATGCTCGCGGTATGGTTGATAGCCGTCTGGTAGAGGGAGCCAAGCGCAGCAATTTAGCGGAGCTATCTGCTTGGGTTCTCGATAGCGAAAAGTGTATGGTATTTTAGTAACCGAATATTCATATGTTTTTCCCCATTTAGTAAAAAAAGGAGGCTGTCCAAGCCTCCTCTATTAATTACTTTGCCAGTTTATTCATTACCAGCCAGATAATCTGTCAGATATTTGTACCGTTCGGTTAGTTTTCCGTTTTCAAGAATGGTTGCCCGTTGAAGTACTTCATCACAGTCGTCGGTAACGTAACAGGGCAGCACCTTTTCAATTAATGCCTTGCCAAAATCCTCTGAGGCATCGCGCGGTAGCTCACCGGGCAGATTATCTACCGACATTATTGTGATATTCTTCTTGCTTGTAAAGGCAACTTCCTCCTTTTCGGTGATAGGGTTGTAACCAAAGAATGGTTCAGCAATGGTTGTGGCCCTGAGGGTTGAAGGAATTGGACCACCTACGTCACAGCTTACGTCGGCAATAACCGATATTTTGAAATCGGGACTACGCATATCTTCTGCTGTAAAAAAATGGGGTGAGCGGAAGTCCCAGAAATGGCATGCTACAAATAGGTTGGTTACTTTGGTATATGGGAGGAAGGTGGACTCATATTCCGCAGGAGAATCGCTAAAATGCTTCCATTCAAACTCTTTTCCATCTTTTCGCTTGACGTAATGCCACGGGTCGAGTCGAGTGAGGACGGCTTCGTCGTATGTTTTGGTGAGAAAATCTTCAGGAGATACCTCCTTAATATTTAGGGCGCGAAAGGTTTCGAGCGCTCCATTGGCTACCCGTCCGCCGCCAGTAATGAGCAGCTTAATGGGTCGTAATCGAATAGGCTTTAGCTGCTCGAACAGCTCGTTTTTATCGTGGCAGTGGTGCGCTGGCTTAAGCGAGAAATAATCGGTTCGAATTCCTTTGGCCCGAAGGCAATTGTAGGCTCCAACAATCCCAGCCCATCTGCCAAAAGCTACCAACCGAACGTTATTTTTGTCGGTCAGGTATTCATGGTCGAGAAGGGTTATTCCCTTGTTGGCAATGGCTTTTATTAGCTGCTGGTTATGGTGTTGCTTTTTGGCAACGTGGGAAAAAAACAGGTATGTTTTGTTTGGGATTAGAGCCTCAATTTTTACCTCCTTTACCCCAAGGAGCAGATCGCAGTCGGAAACATCCTCCACCAAGGGGATTCCTAAGGCTTCATACTCATCGTTGCGGTAACACCGGTAATCGCTTGGCTGAACTACAACCTGAATGTTTGGATAGCGCTCCATTAACTCTTTAACCTGGGTAGGCGGGAGCGCAACTCTTCTGTCTGGTGGTGTTTTAGTCTCCTTTAAAACGCCAATTTTGAAATGATCTTTCATAGGTATACAGCTAGTAGTAAATGGGTGGGTGGGGGCGAAAGTAGCAAATAGCCGCTGAATTTCACAGCCTTTTCGGTAAATTATTTGCAAAGGCAACCAGCAATTGCGTATATTTGTAAACTTTTTACTCGGGGCTGTCTTGGTTTTGACAGCAAGCAGAAACGGGTTGGAAGCATGCCGAGCGTTGCGTTGTTTGCTCGTAAATATCAATGCGCAAACTTTTATACGGCGAAAACAATTACGCTCTCGCTGCCTAATCACTCTTAGAGTAATTAAGCTTCATTCCCTGCTCAAGGTAGCGGGGAACGAGATGTCTCGCAAGGAGTTCCGTCCTGTTACTCCTAGCATATGGGGCACCGATCCAACGGGAATAGCTGAGAATACACCTCTACCCCTCAGCGAGATTAAGAGGATAAGGATTGGTTCGGGTTCTCTTCACCAGGCCATTCTCGAAAATTAAGAAGAGATAAGCATGTAGAAACCAACTGGCTTCCTTGTTTGGACCCGGGTTCGACTCCCGGCAGCTCCACAGAGACGCTCCTTTATAGGGAGCGTTTTTGATTTAGTGTCCATTAGGCAGTGACCTTATGATGATGGACGGTAATCCGTTGATGATTGTTTTACTAATTGCTTGCTATAACCAGTTTTAGGTTCTAAATTGCCTTCTGTCGAACACACCTCTTTGCAGATGAAATCGAGAAAAAAAATAGCGAAAGCTTTTAGGCAATACAACTTACTGGTAACTCTTTTCTCCTTCGCTATAGTGGGCATAGTATACCTTACCACCGAATATATCGAGTTTACTCAGAATAGCCAAAGTTACAGGGTTGAGAAGCTAAATGAGCAGAAAGCAATTATTCATAACGAGGTTGATAAGGCCATAAAGATTATCGCTTTTCACCATTCAACCTTTTTTGCTACAGTTTGTAAAAATATGCGAAGTGCGGTAAGCGCAGGTAAAAATGAGGGGTTAGAAACAACTAACAAGAGTTCAATTAAATTAGTTACACCTTGTTCAGCTGGTGTAATTGCTTGTCCAAGAAGTGTATTTTACTTTCAGAGTCGTAATCTTGCACAGATATTGGGTACGAAGTTTATTGCCATTGATACTTTTCCCCAAACAGTAGGTCAGGTGAGCAGCGCTCTTCATAAGTATGGTGAAGTGTTCGTTTTTCAGTATGACACCATGCCTGATAATAGATTACCGAATATTCGGATAACCTACCTTAGAAAGCAGCCTAAATTAGATAAAATTATTGGTACCTCTGCCAGCTGGACTAATCTCAACAGCGTTTGGACTAAGGAGACCCTTGACGAGCTGTCGCTCATCCGTTTTGGAAAAAATGGTGAAGGTTATATTTTTGTGAACACTTACTCGGGCGATCCACTTCTTACCAACGGTAATGTAACAATGGGTAACCCAAACCTATGGAACCTAGAGGATCCCAAGGGCAATAAGGTTATTCAGATGGAGTATACTGCTTGTCAAAAGCCACAGGGTGATTATATATTTTACTCCTGGCGAAAGGTTTCGCCTCCGGGCCAAAAAGTCTATTCCGTAGACTCCTTAATTTACCCTAAAGTCTCCTTTGTAAAGGGGATGCCACAGCTAAAATGGATGGTTGGTGCTGGTGTTTATTTGGATGAGTTGGAGGCAGAATCAGCGCGAAATGAGGCGCAGCTATTCAAATCATACCTTATTTCGCTTGTATATTTCTTTGCGCTATTATTGTTTAGCCTGGTGTTTTCCTATCTACTGGCATATCGGTTTAGTAAGCAGCTGGCCCGGAGTACTCAACGCCTCATTAAATTCATGCAAACAATTGCTACAAACCCATCCACTGATACAACCGTAGAGCTAAACTTCTTAGAGTTTCAAAATATTGCCACCATTGCTCGGGAGCTTGAGGACAACCGTGCGCAGGTTGAAACAACCTTTCGCCAACTTGTGGAGCTGTATCCCGACGCAATTACCATTATGGAGGACGAGGTATTCACCTATATAAACGACGCATGGTTAAAGCATTTGGGGTATACTCTTGAGGATGTTCCTGCCCTTTCAGACTGGTTTTTGCAAGCGTATAGGCAAGAGGATTACAGGCAAGAGATTAGGGAGCGGTGGATCACTTTCTTTGCGACTGACCCTTTGGATGGAAAGTCGATGGAGGAGATGTGGGTTACCTGTAAAAATGGGGAGAATAAGTATTTTGTTGCCAGAATAATTAAGCCTCTGAAGAATAGGTTAATGGTGGTGCTGACCGATATCACCGAGATTCGCAACCATGAGATGGAGCTGGTTATGGCCAAGAAACGTGCAGAAGCATCTGATAAACTTAAATCGGCATTTTTGGCCAACATGTCTCACGAGATTCGAACGCCCATGAACGCCATTGTGGGCTTCTCATCCTTACTTCAAAAAACAAGCATAACAGAGGAAAGAAAAGAAAAGTATATTAAGCTAATCCAGTCATCGACCAATTCACTCCTTACCCTTATAAACGACATCATCGACATTTCTAAGCTGGAATCGGGACAAATTCGCATCGTTCGAGAGAAGACTGATGTTCCAAAGGTGCTTGCGGAGGTGTATGCAATACATAAAGTATTATTTGAGGCTAAGGACCATGAAAATCTAAAGTTGACTTTATCTTGCTCTGGACCGCTGAGCATAAAGGTGGATCCACAGCGGCTGCGTCAGATTTTGGTGAACCTAATACACAATGCCTACAAATTCACCGATGAAGGCAGGGTCGACTTTGGTTTTCTACCACTGGATGCTGGCTCTTCCATTGTCACCTTTTACTGTTCCGATACCGGTTGTGGAATTTCCCCCGAAAGAAGTAACAAAATATTTGAGCGATTTACGAGCTATGGCTCGTCCTCAGAAAAAGTTAATAGCGGAACTGGCTTAGGTCTTGCCATCTCCAAAAATTTAATTGAATTGATGGGTGGCAAAATATGGTTTGAATCGGAGGAGGGGAAGGGAACAACCTTCTACTTTACGCTTCCGATGGATGATTGAGCCTTATCCGTATTGCACCTATGCCGTTGAACTTTTAAAAGAGTAATTTTAGATCAGCTAATGCCACGGCTGTAGCGGCTTCAAGCACCACTGGCACTCGAAGTGCAATGCAAGCATCATGGCGCCCTTCAATCTTTAGCGATTCAACTCTTCCTGTTGACCTGTTGAGGGTTTGCTGCTCAATACCAATGCTGGAGGTTGGTTTGATGGCAATTCGGTAGACCAACTCATTACCGTTGGTAACGCCACCGTTAATCCCCCCTGCATTATTCGATTTTGTTTTTCCCTCCAGGTTAAGAATGGGGTCGTTGTGCTGGCTACCAGTCATTTTTGCTGCCTGAAAACCTGAACCAAACTCAATGCCCTTAACAGCAGGAATGGCAAACACTATATGGCTTATAGCCGATTCTACGCTATCGAAGAATGGCTCTCCCCATCCTACAGGTAAATTTTCCGCTCGACATTCCACAATACCTCCTATGGAATTGCCTGTAGCCATTGCTTTTTCAACTGCAGCCTCAATGTTCGATTCGCCACCTGCCTCAACTAAGTGGGAGGAGATGGTTACAGGAGTGATAATTTTTTTTGCCACCACACCGGCAGCCACCAATGCGAGGGTTAACCTTCCGGAAAAATGTCCACCTCCACGGTAATCTTGAAACCCCTTGAACTTTACGTCAGCTACAAAATCGGCATGTCCTGGACGGGGTGAGGCTTGCAGATTTGCATAGTCTCCCGATTGGGTATTTGTATTGCGGAAAAGAATGGATATGGGTGCTCCGGTGGTGAATCCATTAAAAACGCCGGAGATAAGTTCTGGCAAATCCGCCTCCTGTCGAGGAGTTGTGCCCTTGGCTCCGCTTTTTCTGCGGGAGAGGTCGGCCAAAAAATCCTGTTCGGAGAGAGCAATTCCTGGTGGACAACCATCAACAGTTATTCCCACCGATTTCCCGTGCGATTCTCCAAATATGCTAATGCGAAATTTTCTACCGTAGCTATTCATTCTTTTTGCAGTTTAGGTTTTTAGCGTTTTAGGTTGTTAGGATTTTAATACCATACCATGCTTGGATTTGCATAAAATTTCAACCAGTCAAGAGTCTTTTTACTTTTTTCTATTCACAATTCCATTGCTTTCGGCGACCTGTCCAACATCTGGGCGGAACGGGCAAGTTCAGTTCACTATTGCCTTCGGCGACCTGTCCGGCTACTTGACGGAACTCGCAAGCTCGGTTCACAATTCACTATTTGCAAATCTTCTCCAAGTCTTCAAAAAACCGTGGGTAGGATTTTGCCACGCATTCAGCTCCCTCTATGGTTACCTCCTCGCTGCCAACAAGTGCAGCCACTGCCACCGCCATCACAATTCGGTGGTCGTTATGCGAATTGATTCTGGCTCCGTGCATCTTTCCACCAGTAATATGCATGGAGTTTCCCTTTATTTTGATGACAATACCCAACTTTTCAAATTCACGCTGGAGGGCCTTTGCACGATCGCTCTCCTTGTGGGCAAGTCGCTCAATACCAATAATTTCAGACTTTCCTAAACAGGAGGCGGCCAGGGCTACTAGCGGAGGAAAGAGGTCGGGACAGTCGGTAGCATCGAAGCAGAAGCTGGTGAGCGGTGTTTTTGAAACCTCAATGGCAGAATCTTTAAATCGGATGTTTGCTCCGGCTAGCCTTAAGGCCTCAAGGATGGCTCTATCTGCCTGCTGGGAATTTAATATTAGATTATCAACCCTTACACTACCGCCAATGGCTCCTGCTACCAGCATGAAAGCTGCGCTGCTCCAATCGCCTTCCACATTAAAATTTGTAGGTTGGTAGTGTTGGCCTGCTTTAATATTAAATTGCCGGTAATTGGTGTTCTTAACAGCTATTCCAAACGTATGCATCACCTCGAGAGTAAGGTCGATATATGGTTTGCTTTTCAGGTTTTTCACCTGTAATACTACATCGTTTTTGGCTAAAGGTGCAGCCATCAGAAGACCGGTTAGCATTTGTGAACCGAGCGATCCATCGAGAGCAGCTTTACCACCTGTAAGTGGACCCTTTACCGAAATTGGAAGAAATCCTTCGGTGGTATGGCACTGGGCACCAAGCATACGGAGAGGCTCCTCTATTAGCTGCATGGGCCTTGTAACGAGCGAACCTTCGCCAATTAGGGTTATCTCCTCCGAGAATGTTGCTGCAATGGGGGTAAACATCCTAATGCTTAGACCCGATTCACCACAGAAAAGTTGGTTCGCAGGCTTACCCTCCATTCCTGTTATGAAGAGTCTGGTAGCGTCGCCTTCGACCATCGCACCTAATGCAGTTGCAATGCCTTGTGCAGCAAGGCTATCGTTACTTGACCCCACATTAGTTATCGTGCTTCTACCGGTGGCTAGCATTGCTGCCGCAATGGCACGTTGGGCTACGCTTTTTGAGGCTGGTACCGAAATTGTGCCGCTAACGGCCGAAGGCTTTATTACTCTCTTCATGAATAATCTCCTGAATGTCCAAGTCGGTTTTGTCCCCAACTGGAATAATTAAATCGGGTTTGAGCACACCAATGTCAAGGGTTTCGCTGAAATCAGGCGTTGAGATTATTAGCTTATCGGCATTAAGTTCCTCCTGAAACCCTGCTTCGAGCATAATTAGCGGTGGAGGGTCACCAAGGAAAAAATTATAGGCAAGTTCGGCCTGATGCACCAACCATCGTTCTCCTTGAATTACTTTGCAACCAGATGTAGTAGCCATCGCTGCAACCTTTGATGCTTTGTAGTTAGCGTCAAGCACGGGAAGTGTAGAGGGTAGCGATTTCAAACTAAATGGATTTACATCTGGGAGTAGTGTTGAAACCAGTAAGTCAAACTGACCAATCATCTCCTCTGCTTTTGCGATGCTTATTGCACTACACCCAATCTTATTTGCAAATCGTTCAGCTTTTAGAGTATTACGGTTGGCTATGAAAACATTTCCACCTGCCTTTAGTAACCCCCAAGCGGCTGCTTTTCCTGCACCACCAGCACCTAGTACGAGGCACTTTCGGTTGGCAATTGTTAAGCCTGCTTCTTCAACAGCACGAACAACGCCATAGCAATCGGTATTGTAGCCAATAGCTTTAGTCCCTTGTAATACAATGGTATTTACGCTGCCAATATTCGCGGCCTCTTCTCCAACTGAGTCTAAACAGTTTAACACCGCCTCTTTAAAAGGTGAAGTGATGTTAGCACCCGAGAGACCTAGCTGTCGCATAGTGTCAACCACATCGTGACCGTCGTCCAACCAAACACGCGTGTAGAAGGCATCAACCTTTTCTTGGGCAAATACGTGATTGAACATTTGGGGGCTTTTGCTATGTAGCACGGGGTTCCCAAATACTGCAAAAATTAGTTTCTTACTCACCTTTATTTATTATTTGAAAAATTTGTTGCATTTCGTGGTATGGTAGCTGGCCGGGAGCGGTAATTCCTGCTTTGCCAGCAGCAAAAGTAAAGGGTGCTCCCAGAAATGGAGCTGCTATGCGTGTTACTATTCCCAGTGGACCCATACCAATAGCAATAAGCTTTGTGAAATGAGCATAGAGCGATAGAATACGAGCTGAATCCTCTTTTGAGTTACACTGGCACGCTAGCTTAACCAATTCTGCTCCTTGTGATTGCATGGCTTGTATCAGACTAATAAGTTCTGTGGAAGCGGGTGTTTCCTGAAAGTTATGGCTACTGATTATCACCCTTACCCTATTTTGGTGGGCCATCTCTTTGATCTCATTTTTCCATTCCTGCCCAGCCTCATTTTCGATATCAACATAGGCTGCTCCGCCAGCAATGGCAGCTGATAGACGTTTCTTCCGTTCCTGGTCGCTCAACTTATTTGGTCGGCAGGTTGCAATAAGGTTTGCATGCGACCGAAAGATTTTCTCAATATCGGCAAGGCTATTGTCCATCAGGTCGAGCCGAAGTTCTACCATCGGCAACTCTTTTATTTCATTTAGAATTTCAGAGGTTTTGAGACCCGAAAGGCTTACACAAATCATTGTTTTGTTTCGTTTAGGAGCGATTAATGATCTGCTCCAAGTATGCACTCCTTGAGCTTATCCACAGGAATATTATCAATTTTAACCTGTCCAATCCCATTCATCATCACAAAATGAAGATTTCCACCCTCACGTTTTTTGTCACGCAACATTGCTTCCACTGCGGCTTCACGCGACACATCGGTGGAGACGGGCAATCCCAAGTTTTTAAGTAGAGCAATGGTTCTTTCCTTCTCTTTCGACTTGAGTAGCCCTCGTTTTTCAGAGAGCCAAGCAGTAAAAGCTATGCCGATGCTTACCGCTTCACCGTGGGGTATTCCAGTTATCTTTTCGATGGCGTGGCCCCACGTGTGGCCAAGGTTTAGCTTGCGTCGCTCCCCCTTTTCGCGTTCATCGAGCGAAACAATAGCTGCTTTAATGCTGATGCTGTTGATAACCAGCTCATCTATTATTTCTTTTTCGAGCGAAAGGGCCTTGTGGTAATTGACTTCCAACCTCTCAAACATTGCCTTATCGGCAATGAGGGTATGCTTAACCACCTCAGCAAAACCACATCGGAGCTCAGTAATGGGAAGTGTGGACAGCAATGCTGTATCGCAAATCACAAACTCAGGCTGGTTAAATGTACCAATTATATTCTTGTAGCCGTCAAGATCGAGGCCATTCTTTCCGCCAACGCTGGCGTCTACCTGTGAAAGGAGGGTGGTCGAAACAAATCCGAATCGAATTCCACGCATGTAAGTTGAGGCTATAAACCCGGCTACATCGCATACCACTCCACCGCCAATTCCAACAATAAACGACTTTCTATCAGCATTTTCCTGAAGTAACCATCGGTAGATTTCTTCAGCAACCTTAAGCGATTTGGATTCTTCTCCCGGTTCAATAATAAAGAGTGGCATTCGAGGGAAGTGGCTTTGGTAGAGCTGATAAACATTTTTGTCGGTAATAATAAAGGTATTCTCCTCGGGGATGTATTCCTTTAGCTTTAGAAGGCTTTCCCCAACTAAGATGGTAGAAGAGGAGTGTTGGCCTTGCACGTTTATTTTTTTCATGGCGGTGCTATTTGGAATTACAGCATAAATTTAGACCATTATTCAATACTAGGTCTCATTTTTCTCGAAGAATATCGGCCTGAAGTAATACTGACTCTTCATGAATTGCATTGAAAAGCCCTTCGGCAAAGGTTGGTCGAAGACCCCGATTTTGTGCGGTTGTCTTTACCTTTATCATAACATCCTTCCAGCGTTTAGGTTGAATCACATTAAGGTTTTCTTCACTTTTTAATGCTGCAATCTTTTCAACGGTATGCATTCTACGGGCTAATATACTAATTAACTGGTCATCGATCTCGTCGATTTCCGCCCTCAGGTTGTTAAGGTGGAGGTTGTTAGGCTCTACCTCACTAGACTGTATGAGGCTGGACAGCATTGTGCCGAAACTTTCAGGGGTGAGTTGTTGCCGTGCATCGCTCCAAGCAGTTTCGGGTGTAATGTGAGTTTCCACCATAAGGCCATGCATTCTAATGTCGAAAGCTCGCTGAGCAAGGGATGGCACGAGCTCCCGCTTTCCTGAAATGTGGCTGGGGTCGCAAAGCACAGGTAGTTCGGGAAATTTGCGCATCATTTCCAGGGGTATATGCCAGGATGGTTGATTCCGCAGTTCGGTTTTTTCCCAAGTGAAGAATCCGCGGTGAATGGCACCCAACTTGCGTATTCCTACAGCGTGTAGTCGCTCTATTGCACCAAGCCAGAGGTCGAGGTCGGGGCTAAGCGGATTTTTCACTAACACAGGAATGTCAACGCCACGAAGCGACTCAGCAATTTCCTGCATTGCAAAGGGATTGGAGGTGGTGCGAGCGCCAATCCAAAGTAGGTCTACGCCATACTTAATGGCTTCAAAAGCATGCTTGGCGGAACCAATTTCGGTGGCAACTGCCAACCCGGTTTCCCTCTTAACGCGTCGTAGCCACTCTAGCCCAACGCTGCCAACACCTTCAAAGGAGTTGGGTTGGGTTCTTGGTTTCCAAATACCGGCGCGAAAAATATGCACACGGCCATCTGCTTTGAGCTGTGTGGCGGTTGCCATTACCTGTTCCTCCGTTTCGGCGCTGCAAGGTCCTGCAATAATTAGCGGCTCGTTAATTCCTAGTAGCCACTCCTTGGGAGGAACTATTCCATCGAATCTTTTTGTTTCCATTTTCTTATTCCTTGAGTTGTTTTAACTGTTCAATTTTGTTCTGTAGTGCGTTAGCTTTTACTATAATGGCTTGCATTGCAGCAACATTATCCGATTCAAGGGCATCGACGGTTGCTTCAAGATTCTCAATCAACTTTCGAATTCCTTTTGCCACGTTGGTTTTGTTCTGAAAAAGAACGGGAAGCCATACTTCAGCTGTGCTTCCGGAAATTCTGGTGGTGGATTCAAAGCCTGTTCCTACCCATTCTAAAATTCCATCGCTACCGTTTATTGCATTGCTAAGGCAGAATGCGGTTGCTTGTGGTAGGTGTGAAATATCAGCCATAATGGAATCGTGTAATTTGGGTGTGAGATAGAATGGGTTCATCTTTAGTTCCACAATGAGCTTACTTACCGCCAAAAGGGCTTTACCCGAACTCTTTTCCGACTCACAGATAGCAATCCTTTTGCCCTCGTAAAGGTTTGGAACAGCAAACTGTGGCCCTGTTTTTTCGCTACCGGTCATGGGGTGTGCAGCTACAAACTTCGACCGGTAAGGATGATCGGCAATACGTTGGCATATAACCTCCTTGGTAGAGGAAATATCCATGACCACCGTATTCACTCCTACTGTATCAAGTATTGAGGATACTAGCTTTAGCGTAACATCGGCTGGTGTAGCGAAAATTACTATGTTGGATATGGCTACAGCCATTTCCATTGGCAGGGCTTCATGTATGTAGCCTTTATCCAAGGCAAAGCATAAATTTTTAGGTGAGTTATCTACGCCAACTATATGCCAAGAATGGCCAAGACTTGCTGCCAATGAACAACCCATCATTCCAGCTCCAATAATGGTTATAATCTGCTTTTCCATGGCTAGCGATGTATATCGAACGACTGAAGTCTACACCGGGCGTCGGCAAGCGTTTTTTCGCTTGCGCAAAGTGAAATTCGCAGGTATCCTTCTCCAGCTGAGCCAAACACGGTTCCGGGTGTAAAAAATACCCTTGTTTGTTTTAGTATCTCATCACAGAAGGTCTCCGTGCTGAATACCCAGTCTGGAATCTTTGCCCAAACAAACATGCCTGCTTGGTTGGCATTTGCTCTGCAACCAAGCATCTCAGCCATGCTAATCGCAAGTTCTTGTCGAATGCTGTAGTGCTTGTTCAGCATGCTGTACCAATCGTCCTCGACGTTTAAAGCTGCCGCCGCTGCCAGCTGAACGGGAAGCGACATGCCGGAGTCCATGTTGCTCTTAAGCTGCAACACCGCTTTTACAACGGACTCTTGTCCAGCCAACATGCCAACCCTCCAACCCGCCATGTTGTGCGACTTGCTTAGAGAATTCAGCTCAACGGCCACCTCCTTGGCCCCAGGAATTGATAGAATACTTGCGGGGTTTTCGTTAAGGATAAAGCTGTAGGGATTGTCGGCGCAGATGAGGATATTGTGCCTCCTTCCGAATTCAACGAGCTGAGTCATAAGCTCTGGCGTAGCCTTTGCTCCTGTGGGCATGTGCGGGTAGTTTACCCACATCATCTTCACCCTACTCAAATCAAGACTTTCAAGAAGAGAGAAATCTGGGTGATATCCCGCTGCCTCCTCCAAAAGATAAGGTATAGGTGTGGCTCCAGCGAGCAGCGCGGCATTGGCGTAGGTTGGATAGCCGGGGTTGGGAACCAATACCTCATCACCTGGATTTAAAAAAGCCATGGAGAGGTGCATGATTCCTTCCTTGGAACCAAGAAGCGGCAGCACTTCTGTGGTGGGGTTTAAATCGACGTTGAAGAAGCGCTTATACCAATTGGAAAAGGATTTCCGAAGTTCTGGTATTCCTTTATAGCTCTGGTAGCCATTGCTGTGCTCAAGGTTGTTTGCTGCTGCCAAGCTGGCGAACATTTCGGGGGGTGGGGGCAAATCGGGATTGCCAATGCCTAGGTTAATAACCTCAATGCCCTGTTGCTTGAGCCGCTCAATTTCTGAGAGTTTTCTTGAGAAAAAGTATTCCTCTACCTGGATAAGCCTATTGGATGTTGGGACAATCATTGCATTCCGAATTAAGATTTTGTTTATAATACTACCTTTCCTTGTGGATATTCGCCAATTAGTTGCAGCGAGTTTACCCTTTGCCGGACTTGCTCCAGCGTGCTGCGGTATCGGTTGTAATTGGTGAAGGTTATATCAGCATGGAAGTAGTACTCCCAGCTTCGGCCAACCATTGGAAGCGACTGAAGCATGGTGAGGTCGATTCCGTTTTCGGCCAATATTTTAAGCGTTGTGGCTAGGCTACCTACCTGGTGGTCAACTGAAAAGCAGAGGCTGGCTTTATTTGCCCCTTCTAACTGCTGGGGTTTCTTTTCTACAATGAGGAATCGTGTGTAGTTCTCCTTATTCGATTCAATAGAGGCGGCGATGATATTTAATCCATACTGAATGGCGGCAAGCTTGCTACCAATTGCAGCAGTGCCATGTTGACCCTTTTGTGCAATTTGCTGAGCAGCTAGGGCGGTATCGTCTACCTCTACGAGCTTAACGCTCGCCAACCTATTGGTAAATTGGCTGCATTGGGCAAGCGCCATCGGATGGGAGTGAATTTCCCCTATTGAATCAACCGTTTCACCGGGCAGAGCCATCAGGTTCTGGACAATGCGAAGGTAAATCTCCCCCGTAACAAAGAGCTTTGTCTCCCTCAGCAGCGCATAGTTTGGCAGAATGCTGCCTACGACCGAATTTTCTACTGCCATTAAACCAAAACTGGCGATACCATCCGAAACATGTTGAACCAGTTGGCGAAAGGTCATACATTCATCAATCTCGATGGGGTGCATAAAATATTGCTGGGCTGCCATCTCGTGAAATGAGCCTAGAATTCCTTGGATTGCTACTTTTGAAGGGTTCATTATTCCTATCTTTTAATAAAAAAAAGAGGCTCCCCATCTGGGGAACCTCAAAAGTCTTGTTTGCACACACTTTCTTAGTTCCCTCAGTTGTCGAAGAAATAGTAATAGAAAAAGTAAAACTGACCTGCTCCATTTTGGAGGCAAGGGGAGGAGAGTTGCATGTACCGTTGGTTGTTCATAATCATAAATTAAAAAAGCCCCGTTTTCGCGGGGCTTTCTATTTGGTATTTCAAACTATCTATCTAAAAATCATACCAAAGCCAAGCCCCTTCTTCCGCTAAAGAAAAAGTAATAAGAGTTGGCGTAATATGAATTCTGGCTTATCATTATTGTGCTTTTGAATGTTACAATTATAGTGTTTTTTTTAATATGAAAAACAGTTCCGTAGAAACTAAGACATTTTTAGCTTTGCAATTACCTCCTCAGGGTTTTTTGCCTTAAAAATGGCATTGCCAGCAACCAATGCGTTTGCGCCTGCGCTGTGGAGCCTTGCTGCATTAGCTGTGTCCACGCCACCATCGACCTCTATTATAAGGGAGTGATGTTTCTGTTCAGCCATTTCGCGTAGACGAGCAATTTTTGCATAGCTATTCTCTATAAATTTTTGTCCACCAAATCCTGGGTTTACCGACATAATGAGCACCAAATCGGCATCGGTTACAATCTCCTCAAGCTGGCTAACAGCAGTGTGCGGGTTAAGGGCGATGCCAGCCTTCATGCCTAAGGCCTTTATCTTCTGAAGTGTTCGATGGAGGTGAGTGCATGCTTCAATATGAACGGTCAGGATATCGGCACCGGCCTCCTTAAAGCGTTCTAGGTATCGGTCAGGGTCAACAATCATGAGGTGCACATCCAATGGTTTCTTGGCCAACCGCTTAATTTGCTCAATAATGGGAAAGCCATAGGAAAGGTTTGGAACAAATAACCCGTCCATAATGTCGCAGTGGAACCAGTCGGCCTGGCTGCGGTTTACCATTTCAATATCATCCTTAAGATTGCCAAAGTTGGCAGATAGGAGCGAAGGGGCAACAATTGTATCCATGGATAACTATTTTTAGCAAAGCTAATGAAAATAAAAAATCCCCCAAAAGCCGGGGGATGGTTCTAGCCAAGATATGTTTTGAGTATTTTACTTCGGGTAGCATGTTTAAGTCGCTTTATGGCCTTCTCCTTAATCTGCCGAACCCGCTCGCGCGTAAGATCAAGTTCGAGCCCAATTTCGTCGAGGGTGTGTGGCGGAGCACCATTTAGCCCGAAGTAAAGCTTTACGATGGTGGATTCCCTGTCGGTAAGGGTCGCCAAAGCGCGCTCAATTTCTCGGCGGAGCGAATCGTTAAGCAGGCCCTTGTCGGGACTTGGCGTATCGGTATTCAGCATCACGTCGTACATATTCCCATCGTCGTCGTTGCTGATGGGGGCATCCATCGAGATAGGGCGATTGGAACTTTTCATTGCCTCCTTAATATCGCGAGGCGCAATTTCTAGTATTTCTGAAAGTTCATCTACGGTTGGCTCACGTTCAAAACGCTGCTCTAATTCCGAAAATGCTTTGTTAATTTTGTTGAGGCTGCCAATTTTATTGAGGGGTAGGCGTACAATACGTGCTTGTTCGGCAAGAGCCTGGAGGATCGACTGGCGAATCCACCACACTGCATAGGATATAAATTTAAATCCTCGTGATTCGTCGAAGCGTTGCGCGGCCTTAATTAAACCAAGGTTACCCTCGTTAATCAGGTCCGGTAGGCTTAATCCTTGATTTTGGTATTGCTTGGCAACCGAAACTACAAAGCGTAAGTTTGCCTTAATTAGCTGCTGTAGTGCTGCTTCGTCGCCATGCTTAATTTTACGAGCGAGACTTACCTCCTCTTCTGTGGACAGCAAGTCAACCTTTCCAATCTCGTGCAAATACTTGTCAAGCGACGGGGTTTCTCGGTTGGTTACTTGCTTAGTGATTTTGAGCTGTCTCATAGGTAAAGTGCAGGTCAGGTCAGGGAACAAAATCGGTTTCTTTACGCCCTGAAAGTAATAAAAGGAATGAGAATAAAAAAGCATTGACCTTTTTTTGGTCTTTTTATACATATTTTTTAAAAAAAAATGGTCAAAACAATCATTCTTTCAAAGATTTTGTTTATTATTGCACCATTAAACACTAGGGTTCAACCCCTTGAGGTACCCACCTCAACAGTAGTGGCTCCAATTCTCACTTGTCAATTATTTTCGAATTGCTCAGCAAAGCATATATTTTTCTAGTATTTACCAACCTTACATAACGTTATGTACGATATTCTGGAGCTGAATAAGAAGCTTCTTCCCGAACTGCGGGAAATTGCCAAAACATTGAACATTAAAAGAATAGAATCTCTGAAGAAACAGGAACTAATTTATAGAATCCTTGATGCGCAGGCTGTTCTGGATGTAAACATTAAAGACCCTAAGAAAAGGGAGCCCATAGAAAGACGACGGGAGCAGCCAAAGGAAATAGTAAAGGAACCGTTGGTTAAGAAGGAACATATTCGTAGAGAAGAGGCTAGACCACTGGTACCTCGTGAAAATCAGATAATGCCGGAGAGTCGGCCTTTGGAAACGAAACCCGAAGCGGTTAAGGAGGTTAAGAAGGAAGAGGTGCGCAAGGTAATCCTTCCCTCTGCCCGTTTTGCAAAAGAGGAACAACATGGCGATTCGGACCAGAGGTCTCGCGAGCGTAAACGCTTTAAGAGAAAAGATGCGCCAGAAGGTCGACCTTGGACTGATAACAGGCAACGTGTTGAAGATACCACAGCCATCGAACTTTCTGCCGATATTCCTGAGGTTTCCGAAGAAATCATTGCAGAAGAGAGATTAAATACTGAGATTGAGACTGGTGCTGCTTCACAGCAGGAGGTTGCTCAAGTTGCCCCTGCCACTCCTCCGGTTGCGGATGAGCCTCGCGTAGTGCAGCTGCCTTTTGCGAAAAAAAGTATTGAGAAACGCCAAGATCGCTTTGACTTCGATGGATTGATTAACACCACAGGGGTTCTTGAAATCATGCCCGATGGATATGGATTCTTAAGGTCTTCGGACTATAACTATCTCAGTTCGCCCGATGATGTATATGTTTCGCAATCTCAAATTAAGCTCTTTGGTCTCAAAACAGGCGATACAGTTACCGGCAGTATCCGTCCACCAAGAGAAGGTGAGAAATATTTCCCTCTAATTAAGGTTGTTGAAATTAACGGTCGTGACCCAGAATATATTCGCGACAGGGTTTCCTTCGACTATCTCACACCCCTTTTCCCCAACGAAAAGTTTAACCTCATTGGCAATGGTAACCGCGATCTCTCTGCACGAATTGTGGATATGTTTGCTCCCATTGGTAAAGGGCAGCGCGGACTAATTGTTGCTCAGCCCAAAACGGGTAAAACCATGTTATTAAAGGCTATTGCCAACGCAATTGCCGACAACCACCCCGAAGTTTACATGATTGTGCTGCTCATCGATGAGCGCCCTGAGGAGGTTACCGACATGGCTCGTAGCGTAAAGGCTGAGGTTATTGCCTCCACCTTCGACGAGCCTGCCGATAGGCACGTTAGGGTTGCAAATATCGTGCTTGAGAAGGCAAAACGGTTGGTTGAGTGTGGCCACGATGTGGTTATCTTACTCGACTCCATTACTCGTCTGGCACGTGCCTTTAATACCGTGCAACCGGCTTCAGGCAAGGTGCTTTCGGGGGGTGTTGACGCTAACGCGCTCCATAAGCCCAAACGCTTCTTTGGCGCTGCTCGTAACATCGAAAACGGTGGATCCCTTACAATTCTTGCCACTGCACTCACCGAAACCGGTTCAAAAATGGATGACGTTATTTTTGAGGAGTTCAAAGGAACTGGTAACATGGAGCTGCAGCTCGACCGGAAGTTGTCCAACAAGCGTGTATACCCTGCTGTGGACATTGTTGCCTCCAGCACCCGTCGTGAAGACCTGCTGGTGGACAAGGATGTTCTTCGTCGACTTTGGATCCTGCGTAACTACCTTACCGACATGAACTCTATTGAAGCAATGGAATTCCTCCGCGATAGGTTGGTTAAAACGATATCCAACGATGAGTTTTTGATTTCCATGAATAGCGACTAAAAGCATCTAATACAACCATGAGAAAGTGCGGTGTTAAGCCGCACTTTTTTTGGCGTACAGTGATCTTGAGTAGTTTGAGTATTATTTGAATTGAGAATGAATAAGTCAATTATGCGCAGAACTTGCTCAATAACATAGTCGAGATTTTTCAATTTGTGCTAACTTTGAATGTTTTTTTGTTAGCCTAGTTTATACATTATAAAACAACTATACCACAATGGCAAAAAGCAAGAAGTTTATTACCTGCGACGGTAATTACGCTGCCTCTCACATCGCTTACATGTTTAGCGAAGTTGCGGCTATTTATCCCATCACTCCGTCGTCAACCATGGCTGAGTATATTGACGAATGGGCCGCATTTGGTAGGAAAAACATCTTTGGACAACCAGTTAAGGTTGTTGAAATGCAAAGCGAAGCAGGTGCAGCAGGTGCACTCCACGGCTCTCTTCAGTCGGGTGCTCTAACCACTACCTATACTGCATCGCAGGGCCTCCTGCTCATGATTCCCAACATGTACAAAATTTCTGGTGAGTTGCTCCCCGGTGTTTTCCATGTTTCGGCTCGAAGCCTTGCTGCTCAGGCTCTTTCCATTTTTGGAGACCACAGTGACGTTATGGCCACTCGCCAAACTGGATTTGCCATGCTGGCAACCAGCAGCGTTCAGGAAGTTATGGATTTGGCAGCAGTTGCCCATCTTGCAGCTATTAAGGGGCGCGTTCCTTTCCTCCATTTTTTCGACGGCTTTAGAACTTCTCACGAAATTCAGAAAATTGAGGCTCTCGATATGGAAGAACTTGCTGGTCTTGTTGATCAGAAAGCACTTCAAGCCTTCCGCGATAGAGCACTAAACCCTGAGCACCCTGTAACCAGAGGTACCGCTCAAAACCCCGATATTTATTTTCAGGCTCGCGAAGCGGCTAATAGCTTTTATGATGCCATTCCAGAAACAGTGGAAGGCTACATGAAGGAGTTAAGTAAGCTTACTGGTCGTGAATACAATCTTTTTGATTACTATGGCGACCCCAACGCGGAGAACATCGTTGTGGCCATGGGTTCGGTTTGCGATACCTTGAAGGAGGTTGTTGACCACCTTAATGCCAAAGGAGAGAAGGTAGGTCTTATCAACGTTCACCTTTACCGACCATTCTCCATTAAGCATTTCCTAAAGGCGTTCCCAAAATCGGCTAAGCGTATTGCCGTGCTCGATCGTACTAAGGAACCCGGTGCCAATGGTGATCCTCTTTATTTAGATATTAAGGAACTTTTCTACGGAAAGGCTAATGCTCCTCTCGTTGTTGGTGGACGCTATGGCCTAAGCTCAAAGGATACTACACCAGCACAGATGATTGCCGTTTTTGAGAACCTCAAGATGGCAGAGCCTAAGAATCAATTCACCGTTGGCATTGTTGACGACGTGACCTTCAAGTCACTCCCTCTTGGACCCGAGATTAATCTTGGTGCAAAGGGAACCTTCCAGGCAAAGTTCTACGGTCTTGGTTCGGATGGAACCGTTGGAGCCAACAAGAACTCCATTAAGATTATTGGTGACAATACCGAAAAGTATGCTCAGGCTTACTTTGCCTACGACTCCAAAAAGTCTGGTGGAATTACCGTTTCACACCTTCGGTTTGGTGATAAACCAATTCGTTCACCTTACCTTGTAAATACTCCAGACTTTGTGGCCTGCCATGTACCCTCATATCTTGGTAAGTACGATATGCTTAAGGGCATCCGTAAAGGAGGCACCTTCCTGTTGAACAGCCTATGGGATGTTGAAGAAACCAAGTCGAAGTTGCCCAATAGTATTAAGAAGCAGCTCGCAGAAAACGAGGTCAACTTTTACATTATCAACGCAACAGCTATTGCAGAGGAGATTGGACTAGGCAACCGTACCAACACCATTATGCAGAGTGCTTTCTTCAAAATTGCTGAGGTTATTCCTTCGGACCTTGCCGTTAAGAGCATGAAGAAAGCCATTGACAAGAGCTTCGGCCGTAAGGGTGAAGATATTGTTAAGATGAACTACGCAGCAGTTGACCGCGGTGGTGACGTTACCAAGATTGCGATACCAGCAGAGTGGGCTAAGCTAGGTGCCGATGCATCAAATGCTCGCCACAATGCACCAGCATTTATCTCACAAGTGGTAGACCCAATTAATAGTCTAAAGGGTGATGACCTTCCTGTAAGTGCATTTACCAGTCGTGAGGATGGAACTTTCCCAGCAGGTACCACTGCCTTCGAAAAGCGTGGCATTGCCGTTAATGTTCCTGAGTGGATTGGTGAAAACTGTATCCAGTGTAACCAATGCTCCTATGTTTGCCCTCATGCTGTAATTCGTCCATTCCTACTTACCGAAGAGGAACTTAAGAACGCTCCAGAAGGCACTAAGGCTGTTAAGGGTAATGGTGGAATTAAGGAATACTCCTTTAAGATACAGATTAGCCCGCTGGATTGTACCGGTTGCGGTAACTGTGTTGATGTATGTCCAGCACCTAAAAAAGCACTTGTTATGCAGCCGCTTGAAAGCCAAATGGTAGAAGATGCTCGCTGGAATTACATGCACACTAAGGTTGGCTACAAAGATACCGTCCTCGATAAAACAAAAACAGTTAAGAACAGCCAGTTTGCTCAACCGCTATTTGAGTTCTCCGGTGCTTGCGCAGGTTGTGGCGAAACCCCTTATATTAAGGCAATCACCCAGCTTTATGGCGATCACATGATGGTAGCCAATGCTACGGGATGTTCCTCTATTTATGGTGGTTCTGCACCTGCCACTCCATACTGTGCCAATAAAGAGGGCAAGGGAGTTGCTTGGGCTAACTCACTTTTTGAAGACAATGCAGAATTTGGATTTGGTATGGCTACAGGTGTTGACAATCTCCGCAGCCGCCTTGCATCCATTATGACTGAGGGCTTGAATGGAGAGGTTAGTGCAGAGGCTAAAGCGGCTATGCAAGAGTGGCTCGATGGCATGAACAATTCCGAAAAGTCGAAGGTTGCTTCAGCCAAGCTCGTTGCCATTTTGAAGAAAGAGACTGCGCCTGTTGCTAAGCAAATTCTAGATCTTCAGCAATATCTGGTGAAGAAGTCTATATGGATCTTTGGTGGTGACGGTTGGGCTTACGACATCGGATACGGTGGACTTGACCACGTATTGGCATCAGGTGAAGATGTAAACGTGCTGGTTTTGGATACCGAAGTTTACTCAAATACCGGTGGACAGTCGTCCAAATCGACCCCAGTTGGTGCCGTTGCTAAGTTTGCTGCAGCAGGAAAGCGGGTTCGTAAAAAGGACCTCGGTATGATGGCCATGTCCTATGGCTATGTATATGTTGCACAGGTTGCCATGGGCGCCAGCCAGAACCAATACTTCCAGGCACTAAAGGAAGCAGAAGCTTATCCTGGACCATCGCTCATTATTGCCTACGCTCCATGTATCAACCATGGTTTACATGCAGGTATGGGAGCAACTCAACGCGAAGCTAAGCACGCCGTTGAGTCTGGATATTGGCATCTGTATCGCTTCAACCCCATGTTGGAAGCAGAGGGTAAGAATCCATTCACCCTTGATAGCAAAGAGCCAGACTGGAGCAAGTTCCAAGACTTCCTACAAGGCGAGGTAAGGTATACCTCCCTTCAGAAGTCTTTCCCAGCGGAGGCCTCTGAGTTGTTTGCTGTTGCGCAGAAGAATGCGGAATGGCGGTATAATGGATATGTTCGGCTTTCGAAGCAGGATTTCTCAAAGTAGAACTATTTGATAAACTTAAGGAGAGCGGGGGTTACCTCGCTCTTTTTTTGTTTTAATTTTATTTATATTCACCGATAAACATCATCGTTCCAGTGAGGAAGTTAGTCATCCTGTTTTTCTTAGTTCTAACCAACTTTTCCATGGTTGGACAAACTCCACCCTACATCCATTTTCGGGGTGGCGAGGATATCCCTTCCTCTGAAACATACCATGTAATTCAAGATAGAAAAGGCTACATTTGGATTGCAACAGCCAATGGTGTTAGCCGATTCGACGGCTACGAGTTTA
>DATKVT010000177.1 GCA_035529935.1 Williamwhitmania sp.
GATGGTTAATGCCGATAAGGGTGCGCTATGGGTTGCCATCCGTATTCCTGACGGTTACATCTCGGGCCATGCCAACCAGGCCAGAATTCGCCAATTCCCATTGGAAGACCTAAAAACATCCATTTCATCAAACAATCTCGACAAGATAAATGAACCTGGAATTTCCTGTGTTTACGCCGCCGACGTAATCTCCTACGCCAAAGAGCATAAATACTACACAGGAGAAGATAAAGACTTCAGTTTTTCCGACACCTACAATCCAGTAAATTTTGAGGGTGCTCGATTCTGTGAGATTCGAGTATGGTCTATGTTTAAGGAGGTTGACCCCGACATGATGCAGTATGTTGACTACGTTAAGGGTGCAAATCTAAGCCACAGAATGCCCCTCTACATCAAGCCAAATAGGAAAATATCTGTACACGACGTAATGACCTTTATGCGTGACCACCTCGAAGGCACCGAGTTCGACATGACCAAAGATATTGGAGCTGGACAAGATTCTTGTCCCTACCGCTGGAGACCTCTTACCTGGAAGTACAATGGCCAGGAGTACATCAACGAGCGCGCAACCGCCACACAGCAAACAGGCTGGACTTACGTTGCTCAAATGCGCAATTGGTTACCACGCGAAATTGGTGGAATTCTATGGTTTGGCGTTGATGATGCCAACTCCAACGTTTTCTGCCCCATGTATTGCTCCATGACTCGCGTGCCAGAATCGTATGCTGTGGGCAATGGAAATATGATGACCTATAGCCCAACTTCAGCCTTTTGGGTTTTCAACCGCGTATCGAATTTTGCCTACCTTCGCTACGACTACATAATTAAAGATATCAAAAAAGTTCAAAGTGAACTTGAAAGCAAATATCTTGCTTATACCGATGCTGTGGATGCTGGTGCCAAAGTTTTGTACGATAAGGACCCCAAACTTGCTATTCAATACCTTACCGACTATAGCGTTGAAACAGGAAATGCCACTGTTAAGCGATGGACAGAACTCAGCAACTTCCTTCTGGTAAAATACATGGATGGCAATATTAAGAAGGTAAAGGATGGAAAATTCCTAGACAATGGCACAGGAGAAAGCATGATGCCCGATCAACCTGATATGCCCGATTGGTGGAAGAAAAAAATAGTTGAAGATACCGGTGACAAGCTTAAAGCCATTGGTGAATAACACTAGCATTTAGATGGCAGAGCTAACTCTCTGCCATTTTTGTTGCCATCTACTCAATTATTTGGCGCTGAGCATTTCGTTGTTTTAGAAAAAAACGTATATTTGCCGCTCAATTCGGAATCTCTTACCTGAACCAAGGTGTCGGTAATATTCCGCTAATGCTTAAAAATAAATTACAATGGTTGATTTAATTAAAGTTGCTCAGGATGCATTTGCTGGTGAGCCAAAAAAATTCCCTGAATTCAAGAGTGGGGATACCATTACCGTTGACTACAAGATTAGGGAAGGAAACAAGGAGCGTATCCAGGGATTCCGGGGTGTAGTGATTCAACGAAAAGGTACCGGTGATACTCAAACCTTCACCGTTCGCAAGATTTCCGGCGGCATTGGTGTAGAAAGAATTTTTCCGCTCACCTCTCCGTTTATTGACAAGATTGAACTCAATAAAGCGGGTCGTGTTCGTAGGGCAAGAATATTCTACCTCAGAGGCCTCACTGGAAAGAAGGCAAGAATCAAGGAGAAAAGAATGAAAGCAGAATAAAAATTAACCCGGAAATTCCGGGTTTTTTTTTGATACCCATCTTACTTGCTCTTGCCATGCTGCAGCCTCTAAGCACTAAACAGTAGGAAGAAATTACCATCTATAATGCTAGGGATATGGCGGATGAAAGCAAACTTTTTGTGCAAATCAATCAATACTAAAATTTGAGCGTCAACACTTGGAGCCTTTTACTAGAAAACATTACCTTTTTTTAGTGCAAAATTTGGAAAAGAACAATCTTTGTTGCTATATTTGCATCCGCAAACAAGAACGGCCCCGTGGCTCAACTGAATAGAGCATCTGACTACGGATCAGAAGGTTACAGGTTTGAATCCTGTCGGGGTCACAAGAAGGGATAAGCAGAAATGTTTATCCCTTTTTTTGCAATAATGGAAAGGCATTTGGCTTAGGAGCATTCGTTAAAGCAAAGAACCACCTCAGTTCCTTCACCCTCCTTGGAACGAATGGAAATATTACCTCCATGCAATCGCATAACTTCCCTAGCAATGCTCAACCCAATGCCGGAACCACCATGCTTTGTTGTAAAAAACGGAACAAAAACCTTGTCCAAATTCACCTCAGAAATTCCAACACCATTATCCCTTACCGCAATGCAAACCTGCTCCTGAGAAGTAGATGCAGAAACTTCAATAACCTTATTTTCCTCTTTACATGCCAACGCATCCACTGCATTATACACCAAGTTCAAAAGGACTTGCACTATTTGACCCTTATCAAACATACAGGTCAACTCGGGCGAACTCAGCATAAGAGCAACATGCTCCGCACTAAGCCGCTCTTCCGTTAAACGAGCAACATTCATCAGCAATTCAGAAACAGAAACAGGTTCTTTCATAGGCTCTGGAATTTTAGTGAGCCGTCGAAATTGGTCCACAAAACGGGCCAACGCAGCGGAGCGTTCCCCAATAATTCGGTATCCTTCAAGCAGCTCATGAACATTGGTATTAACAGGCTCTTTCCCATTGACTTCCTCCGATTTACTATTGGCAACGGATGTGAACGATTGGCACAAAGAAACAATTGGCGCCACGCTGTTCACAATTTCATGTGTTAATACCCGAATAACCTTCTTCCACGACTCCTGCTCCTGCTCATCAACCAGTGGTTGTATGTCCGACAGCGTTACCAACCGATATTCGCTTCCAAACAG
Organism: Williamwhitmania sp.; assembly: GCA_035529935.1. Lineage (NCBI taxonomy): Bacteria > Pseudomonadati > Bacteroidota > Bacteroidia > Bacteroidales > Williamwhitmaniaceae > Williamwhitmania > Williamwhitmania sp. The sequence continues at coordinate 2,890 of DATKVT010000177.1, forward strand.
CAAGAATTTTTTACAGGTGTATGACAACCGATAAATCTGATTACTGACAATAATTTGAATAACCTTTGAGCGAAGATTACGCTGATTAATGACACCATAAAGCGAAGGATAAATTTTCTCGATTCCAGCCAAGTTAATACAGCCACGAAATCCAAGCATTCTTTGCGCAGCATCGTTGTGCAGCACAACCTTTCCTTCCGAATCGAAGCACAAAATTGCAAACGAAATGTCATCAACAATCTGCTGAAGCATTTGAAACTTGCGCTCCTCCTCTATCTTCATGTTTCGAAAGCGGATGGCAATATCCGTAAGTAGTCCAGCAAACTCTGCTGGAAATTTCCCAGAAAAAGAGCTAGCAAAGCTCAAGTTAAAATCGGAATTGGCCAACGATTCCACCAGTGTAAGCAGCTGTCGGTTGTACCGTCCAACAAAGACAAGCAGCTCCACAACAACTATCGCCGATAGAACCAGACAAAACCATGCAGAGACTTGGAAATTGTCGGTCTGCACCAGCGCAAAAAAAGCGGCCATTAGTCCCATTGCAGCAAGGATTCTAATGAGCACCCAAAACTTAAACGACTTAAAGACCATAGCGCTTCATTTTTCTGTAGAGGGTTGTCCTGCCCAAATCCAACTCGTGCGCAGCGGCGGTCACATTTCCTCCATTACGTTTCAGTGCCGCCTCCAATGCGTCCTTCTCCATTCCCCACATTGTAGCTGGTTGCTGGTTGTCACGGCTGTTCGCTATTGCAATATGTTCAGGAGTAATTATATTTCCCTCCGATACAATAACTGCACGTTCCACCACATGGCCCAACTCCCTTACATTTCCAGGCCAACCATATTCCAAAAGTTTACTCAACGACTCTTTTGAGAAGGCAAGCTTACGCTTACCATACTTCTCTGCAAAATGCAACAAAAAGTGGCCTGCAAGGATTGAAATGTCACCTTCCCTATTCCGCAACGGAGGAACTGAAATTTCAACAGTATTAAGCCGAAAGAATAAATCTTCTCTGAATTTTCCTTGGGTAATCAGCTGCCAAAGATTGGCATTTGTTGCACATATTATTCTAACGTTTACATGTTTGGGATAAATTGCACCCAATCGCTGAACTTCCATGGATTGTATGGCTCTTAGCAACTTAGCTTGTAAAGGAAGACTTAAGTTTGCAATCTCATCCAAAAATAAAGTTCCGCCGTCGGCAAGTTCCATTCTGCCAATTCGTGTTATATTGGCATCGGTAAAAGCACCTTTTTCGTGCCCAAAAATTTCTGATTCAAACAAAGTCTCGGGAATTGCTCCCATATCTACGGCAATAAATGGGTTTTGCTTTCGCTTAGACTCACGATGCACCATTCGCGCCACCAGTTCTTTCCCAGCGCCGTTTTCTCCTGTTATCATTACATTTGCATCTGTTGGCGCAACCTTGTGCACAAGTTCCATCATATCCAACATCGGCCGACTACTGCCCACAATAGTAGAATACTGAGCACCAATTTCACTTTCATACATTGAAGAAATTTCGGATGAGCGAAGAGCAAGATTTCTCAACCGTGTAAGCCTTGCTGCGGATACTAGGGTTGCCTCCAGCTTCAAATTATCCCAAGGTTTCACAACAAAGTCAGCTGCGCCAAGCTTCATTGCCTTAACGGCCAAATCGATATCACCATAAGCAGTGAACACAACAACCGACAAATTTTGGTCAACTTTATGGATTGAGCGCATAGCAATCAATCCCTCCTCTCCATCACTTTTTCCCTGTGAAAAGTTCATGTCGAGCAGAACAACATCTACTGACATCCCGCCCTTCAATTTTTCAATGGCCTGGGTCGGTGATGAGCAAAATTCAACGTGGCTAAAACTCCCTCGAAGCGCGATCTTAAGGGGCAACTCCAACTCCTTATTATCATCAATTATCAAAATCGAAAATTCATTTTCCATATACTTCAACTTAAGCGGCTATGTCATTGCCAACAAATGTACGGTGAATGTTTCAATATGAAACACTTTTTTCGGCAACAACAATCACCAATTATTAGTACTACATTGTATATAAACAACATACAGACATAGGCACGTCAATTGAAAAACCACGATCAGAGAATTAATACTAACCTGTGAAGTATGATGATACGACCTATTTTCTACGGAAGCTTTAGGAGCATAATAAAGCAAAGGAACTCCACTACCATAAACATTATAGGGCTTTCGCTCGGCATTGCGCTCTTTTTATATCTATTGGCCTATGCTAGGCAAGAGCTCACAATAGATAGCCAACAGCCCCACAACATTTACAGGGTTGAAAACGGGGAATGGGGAATCTTAGGACCTGGACTTGGCCCGGCCATTGGACA